>DASZPK010000725.1:0-2403 GCA_035550335.1 Chthoniobacteraceae bacterium
CATCCATTCAGGGACTCCGGCTGATATGGTAAAACGATTGGAATCGTTGAAAAAGTTGTATCCAGACGCGGGATCCCAGCGGAATTTGGATTTTTCGATTGAAGCCACAAAGAAAATCGGCGGTCTTCAATAGGGATGTGAAAGTGCGAGGGAATCGAACCCCGTACGAGGATTTTCAGCCCTCTGCCTTGCTCGATATGCCAGGTTCTTCAACCGCGATAAAGATCATGCGAACCAATGTCCACTGTTACCACGGTATCGCCCTCGACATAAAAAACAGCACGCAAGTCACCTTCGATATCAACGGCATGGATTGTCCGGCCAAAGTGCGCTGAGAGTTTATGTATTTTGTGCGGGCGGAGGCGCGGGTCGAACGGGTTTTCCTTGAAGATTTTCCAAGCCATGCGCGCCGATTCTTTTTGCGACGATGGTAGCGCGTAAAAACTTTCCCAGAACCGCTGCGTCGGCTTGAAGCGATAGTTCACTCTGTCTTCCGCGGTGTCGGCTTCGCTCCGCTCAATATGGTCTCCATTTCAGCAAACCGGCCCGCTTCCGCATCAGCCATCCCCTGTTTGAACGATTCGGGAATCCATGAATCATCGTTTTCGACGATAAATTTGGCAACCTCGGCACGCTCGCCGGCAGGCAATGCTTTGATCTGCTCGATGATTTCCGCCACACTCATGTCGCGAATATAACCGCAAAGCGCCCCGCCATGCAAGATTGATGAAGGTGGCTAGGGAGGGAATCGAACCCCCGACACGAGGATTTTCAGTCCTCTGCTCTACCAACTGAGCTACCTAGCCGGTTCGCCAAAAGCGGAGGTTTACTTTCTACAATCCGCTCCGCTTGGCAAGGGGAATTTCCTCATTTTCCCTCGACTTTTAACATTTTTTTGGAATATTTAATGCTGTTAATCGTCCTAGTCGTATGGACAATGATTTCAGGGCCTTTCTGGACATGCCAGACCCCGGCGTTCAAAGGGTGAAACGCCGCAGGGGATACAATGCTTTTGGCTGGTCGATTTTCATCCTCCTGCTCATGGGCGGCGTGATGGCCACATGGATCGCCTGCTTCTACGTTTACAATCACCCGGAGGACGCCGACTGCTATCATTTCCTCCAGCAGATCCACAAAATCGATCCGCCCAAGCGCTTCGAGCTCACCGCCGCGCCCCCCGGGCAGTTTTTCTCCGCGCGCGAGCTTTACGACACCTACCTCACGATGTCGCCGCAGGAACTCGAGGCGAAAAACGACGATCTCCTGCGCAATTACCTCCGCAATTACGCGCAGACCAAAACACCCGTCCCCTACATCTGGGGCCGTTTCACCACCACCGGCGTCTATGAGTTGAGCAAGTCCGATATTTTCCCCTCCGGCTTGGTGGCGCTGGCGGACTCGGCGGATTGCCCGCAGGTGGAGATCGAGCACGTTTACCCCACCGCGTTTGCAAACGTCCCGCGCGCCCGCCAGATGCTCGCCATCGACCCGGAGATCCGCCTCGAAAAATCGTTCAGTCTCGCGACCCTCTTGCATGTTGACAAACTGCCGGACGACCGGATTCTTTTCACTGTCGTCCCCATCGACTACAGCCAGTACGCCTACAAGCAGGGCATCAGCAGCACCTTCCGCCTCGATCCTCCTCAGGCATTGAACCTCGAAGCCGGCTTCCCGGTCATCAAGCCGGACATCATGGACCGGTGCGTGAAAAACTTCGCCCTCTACCGCAAAAACAAGGGGCTGCTCGCAGCGACCATGCTCACCCTCCCGCCCGGCGCCCCCTCGCCCGCGCTCCAGGCGGACACCTCGTCCGGCAAGAACCTCCCGCCCGAAGCGCTCCAGCCCTACACACCGCCCGTCGCCAACGACACAAACAACAACCTGGCCGACGACAACACCACCAGCACCATCCCGCCCGCGGATGAATTGCCGCCGGTCACCACGCCTTCCTCCGCCGGCTCCGTGGCTGCTGCCGTGCAAGCGGTGGAAGCCGCCCACGCTGCACCCCAACCCGTGACTCCCGCCGCGCCCGTTGTGACCGCTGTCGCCCGGCCCTTGGCGCCGGGCGCGCCTTTGACTCCCGCAGCGCCTCAAGTGCCGGCTGCTTCCGCACCCGCGACCATCGCGCACGTGCCCGTGATTCCGAAGACGGCGTCGCCGCCCGTGACTGCCGCCACCAACAGCGTGCCCGCCCTATCGGCCACATCGACCACCTCGACCATGCAGGCCGCGGCAGCCCTTGTAAAACAAGGGAAAACAAATGTTGCGACCCCGCCGACGGTGGCACGTGTCATTGCCACGCCGTCGACCGTGGCCCCCGTGGTCAAGCCGAAGCCCGCCCTTGCCGCCTCCACCCCGCAACCCACTCCCCGGCCCGTGGCGCTGGCGGCCGCAACGCCCCCT
>DASZPK010000726.1:0-2839 GCA_035550335.1 Chthoniobacteraceae bacterium
CGGATTGGTGGGATGGATGCCCTCATATCCCTCATACCGTGCAGCGATCGCCGTTATACCGAGGTCGCGCAAGGGAATAACCTCGTCGGGCGTGCAAATGCCGTCGCCGTTGCGATCGAACCAAACGCTGATGCCTTCGAGTTCGCGCCCCTTGAGATAGCCGTCCGAGTTATCGTCCAGGGCCGCGAGCGCATCGTAGCCGGTTGTCCAAAACAATTGGAACGTGTAGTTGCCGAATAACTCCTTGCCCGAAGTAATGCGCCCGTGGTGCAACGGGTCCCATACGAGCAGGCCCGTGTCCGGTCTCACCCACGGCCATTTCTCCCGGACCCCGTGCCCCTGCAAATCGAAATCCACAAAATGCCCGGGCGCCAGCAGTTCCGAAATGCGCGCGGCCGGGCGGAAGGAAAAAACGATCGGAGTAACCATATGCGGAAGCTTTTCAAAGTGAGCGATCACGCGTTTCGCCTCCGCCAACTGCTTTTTTTCCACGGCGGAAAGTGGGGCGCTGGTGTCCTTGGCGAGGCGCACGATGTCCTCGGCGCTTTCTTGCGAATCCGTAGACTCGAAATATTCTTTCAACGATTTTTCGGATTCCAGCGCCACCTCGAGCGCTTTGTGGTAATGTGCGCGGATGCTCCTGATATCGGTGTCCCGCATTTCAGCCGGGATCGAGGCCGGATCGGGCTTCGCGCTTATTGCCCACGCGTGGAATTGTTCCATCAGGCAGGCGAGAGTCAGCCGGTAGAGTGAATTGTGCGGGCTGAGCCGGATCGCCTCCTCGATGTCCCTCCGCGCTTGCACTGCGTGGTTGAGCAATTCCCGGCGCGATGGGCGAATTTGTGGTATCTTCGAGTGAGCGGGCTGCCATTTCGTTTGGTCGACCCACGTGTCGGGCTCATCCGTGCCTCGATAGACGTCCATCATCGGCGAATCGGTTGCAAACGCGAGATAATGAACGCGCCCGAGGTCATACCATGCCTGCGGGTCGGACCGGTGATGGTCGAGCCATTCCTGCTGGTGGCGGATCAGACGCCACACCGGCACGCTCGACGGCGGCACGTACACCATCATCGCCTGTGTCGTTGTTACGGCGAGCAACGCGAAAATCGCGCTGCAAACAAAAATGTGTCGGTGTTTTTTCATAGGCGGCTCCCTCCGTGGCCGAATTAGGAAAGTATGTTACATACCGCTTGTGGAAAGCGAAAGCCAAAACGGGTGGCGGGCATTACTTCCGGCCGCGAAAAGCGGCGCGAAAAGCCGCGAAAAGGGGTCATTCACGGGCAATTGACAGATTTTCCCGTCCGCCGATTTTTATTCGCATCGGTTTTCCTGGGAAAGTTGGCGAATAATAATTATGGCCTCGAACGAAATCGAGTACATGCCCCATCCCAGGATTCTTCCACCCTAAGCAATGGAAATCCTGAGCCCTTATCGAGGCTGATTTTTTATTATTCGCCAACTTTCCAAGGAAAATGGATGCGAATAATTTTCCCGCTCACTTACGGGATGAGTGTGACGATTTTGCCCTCCTTGCGGATATATGCGGCGAATTTGCCTTTCACACCCAAGGCCTTGTAGGCGTGGCTCTCGCTCACATTGGCGGCGAGGGCAAGCTGGCTGACGGCTTCGGAGAGTTCAAGCTTGAGGGTGCCGTTGTCGAAGACTTCACGCAGGTGGTTGATCGTGATGGATGCGTTGCCGGATGATGGGTTCTCAAACTCCTCCCAATCGAAATCCTCCACCGGCACGTAGCCGGCGGCGGTGCGGCGCCAGGCGGTGCGGGCCACCAGCGCGCCGTCGTTGTTCTTCGGGTTGCAGAAGACGACGCGGTCGTCGCTCTCATCCTCGCTCGCGCGGATCATCACGAAGACGCAGCGCGGCACGCTGGTGAGCACGTGGCTGCCGGCGAGGATGTTTTTGAGGCCGGTGCCGCCCACGCGTTTCTCGTTGGGCTGCGGCTTGCGGGTGTGGGCCACGATGCCGAGGGCGGGGCGGGCGTCGCCCAGCGGGAGGATGCTCAGCAGCGCGTCGAACGCCTCGCTGTAATCGCGCTGCTTGTCGTCCTTCGCGGCGGCGTTCCATGGGTCGAGGATCACGCAGTCGGGCTTGAAGCTGGCGATGGCCTCGGCCATGTCCTGGCGGAATTCCGGGTGCGCGAGCGTGAGGCCGAAGGGGGGTGGCTCGGAGATGAGGATCCAGTCCTTGAGGTCGGCGCAGGGGCGGTGAAGGTATTCCTGCCGGATGCGATGGCGGCCATTCTCGGTCTGGATGATCATGGTGCGGAAACGGCGATGCACGCGAAGGCCGAACCAGCCGGGGCCATCGGGCCCGAGCGCGCCGGCCACGGCGAGATCGGTGATGCTGCGGCTTTTGCCGATGCCGGATTCGCCGCCTTTCACGAACGTGCTGCCGCGCACCACGTGGCAATCGCCCACGAGCATGAGATCGGGGCTGGGGACGTATTCGATGGCCTGCACGGGATTGAGAAAGCTGATGCGCCGGTCCCGCACATGGGCTGGCACCACGATAGCGCCCGGCGGCATGATCTGCGCGCCGCTGGGGTCCACCAGTTTGTAATCATCGGGGTTGAAGGGCCGCTCGTTGTCGCGCATCGCGAGGATGGCGCCGTGGCCGTAAACCCGGGAGATTTCGCAGAGGTCCATTTTGGGTTGGGGCTGGTGGTTGCCGGCATCGCCGGGGTTGTCGGTATGAATCATGTTTGGTTTCTCCTGGTTGGTTGTTGGGTTAATCGAAAAAAGTTCTGGAATAAACCGCCGCAAGAGAGTTGTAGGGTCCGCTGTCCTCAGCGGAGGCGTTGGACGCCGCAAGCATCTTT
>DASZPK010000727.1:0-2369 GCA_035550335.1 Chthoniobacteraceae bacterium
GACGGGGACGTGGTTGCGTCGGAGAATTTCGGGAACATCCTGCTCGACCTCGCGGTGTTGCGCTCGCTGAATGTGAAGGTGGTGATCGTGCACGGGGCGAGCTACCAGATCGAGAAACTCGCGGCGGACCGCGGGATCACGCTTTCGAACGCGGACGGGACGGGGATCACGGACGAGGCGACGCTGAAGGTGAGCCTCGACGCGGCGACGAATATCACGAACGACGTGATGCAGGGGCTGACGTCGGTAGACCTGCGCGCGGTGTATGCGAATTGCATCATCGCGCACCCGGCGGGGATTTTGGGCGGGATCGATTACCAGAGCACGGGGCGCGTGGAAAAAGTGGACACGAAATCGCTGCACTTGTTTTTGAACGAGGGGATCGTGCCGGTGATTCCGCCGCTGGGGTTCGACGGCGAGGGAAAGACATTCCGCGTGAACTCGGACAGCATTGCGGTGGAGGTGGCGGAGGCGTTGCAGGCGATGAAGATCATTTATTTGTTTTCGCTCGATGGGTTGAGCATCAACGGCGAGATCGTGCGGCAGCTTTCCATCGCGGAGACGGAGGACGCGCTGAAAAAGAAAAAGATGGGGGACAACATCAAGCTCGCCTCGAAACTCGAGCACGCGGCGCGCGCCTGCCGGCAGGGGGTGCCGCGGGTGCATTTGCTCAACGGCAACGTGAATGAGGCGCTGCTGACGGAGGTGTTCAGCCCGGATGGCATCGGGACGATGATTTATTCCAACGAATACCAGCAAATCCGGCGCGTATATAAAAAGGATGTGCGCAGCGTGATGACGCTGATCCGGCAATCGGTGGACAACGAGGAATTGATCAAGCGGACGCGCGCGGATATTTTGCAGCATATCGAGGATTTTTGGGTGCTGGAGATCGACCGGAGCCTGGTGGGTTGCGTGGCGGTGCACACCTATCCGCAGCAAAGCATGGCGGAGCTCGCGTGCCTCTACGTGGGGAAGAGCCATGGCGACCAGGGCTACGGGCAGAAACTGATGGCGTTTGCGGAGAACCTCGCCGCGGAAAAAGGGTTGCAGAAAATCATCGCGCTCTCGACGCAGGCGTTCGCGTATTTCCAACAAAAAGGGGGTTACGTGGAAGTGACGGCGGACGAACTGCCGCCCGAGCGCCGGGAGAAATACGAGACGAGCGGGAGAAATTCGAAGGTGTTGATGAAACAAGTCTCGCCGCCGCAACCGGCGAAGGCTTAGCCATTCCATCATGAATGCCTGGATCATCGACGGACTGGTAGTGCTCGCCTATTTCGTCGTGATTATCTCCATCGGCCTGTACAAAGGGCGCGGGGAGAAATCGATGGAGGAGTTCGCCGTGGCGAACCGTTCGATTCCCTGGTGGGCGGTGCTGGCTTCGATCATGGCGGCGGAGGTGAGCGCGGCGACGTTCCTCGGCACGCCCGGCGAGGGATATGAGTTGCGCAATTTCACCTACGTCCAGCTTTCCCTCGGCACCATCATCGCGCGGATCATCGTTGCTTATTTGTTCATCCGGCGCTTTTACGAATTGCGCGTGGTCTCGATTTACGAGTTCCTGGAAACGCGCTTCGGGCGCCCGACCAAGCTCAGTTCCTCGGCGGTATTCCTTGTGACACGGGCGCTGGCCAGCGGGTCGCGCATGTTCGTGCCCGCCATCCTCCTCGTCGTGGCGTGGAATATGATCAAGGATATCAAGCCCGACCAGACACAGACGCTCTGGCTTTATGTCGCAGCGGTGACTTCGCTGACGCTTTTCACCGCGGTTTATACTACCTTCGGCGGCATCAAGGCCGTCGTGTGGACGGATCTGATCCAAGTACTCCTCATGTATGGGGCGATGGCTTATGCCATTTTCACTCTCTGGCATGCAGTGGGCGGCTGGGACGGCGTGAAGCAAAACGTGGTCACTGCTCCCGTGGATGAGCAACTCGTTGTAAAGCAATTGGCCGAGGATGCCGGCAAAAACGCGAAAAGCC
This sequence comes from Chthoniobacteraceae bacterium, assembly GCA_035550335.1. Taxonomy (GTDB): domain Bacteria; phylum Verrucomicrobiota; class Verrucomicrobiia; order Chthoniobacterales; family Chthoniobacteraceae; genus DASZPK01. The sequence continues at coordinate 1,986 of DASZPK010000727.1, forward strand.
ATATTTCCGAAACCGATGCGCGGGAAAAAGCCCGGGCGGAGGTGCAGGCGGCGTCCACGGATGCAGCTGCGAGTGCGCTGAAGTTCTGGGACACCGGGTTGGTGAAGGGCGCCAGCCTCTGGGACAATATCAAGCATGTCCTTGAAAGCGATTACACGATTTTCTCAGCGTTTCTCGCGTCGGTGTTTGTCACCATGGCCACGCACGGAACCGACCAGGATATGGTGCAACGCATGCTCACCGCAAAAGATGTGCGCCGCAGCCGGCGAAGCCTCGTTCTTTCCGGCCTGGCGGACGTGCCGGTCGCCTTCAGCTTCACATTGATCGGCGTGCTGCTGTGGGTCTTTTACCATCTTCCCGCAGGGGCAAAGCAAAGACCCGCGG
>DASZPK010000728.1:0-2189 GCA_035550335.1 Chthoniobacteraceae bacterium
CCTGCTGCGAGTGGGTGTCGATGACGTCATGAAATTGATGGCCGGTGATCGCCAGCACGGGCTGGCCGTCGAGCTTGGCATCATAGAGGCCGTTGAGCAGGTGGATGCCGCCCGGCCCGGATGTGGCGAGGCAGACGCCGAGCTTCCGGGTATATTTCGCATAGCCGCAGGCCATGAACGCGGCGGCCTCTTCATGGCGCACCTGGATAAAGCGGATGTGCTTCTCGGCCTTGCGCAGGGATTCGACGATGCCGTTGATGCCATCACCGGGCAGGCCGAAGACGATCTCCACCCCCCATTCGATCAATGTCGCGACGAGGACGTCGCCGGCGGTTTTTGTCATGTTGATTTTCCTCCGGTAAATGCTCGGGGTTTCACATCGGGCGGCGAGGAAGCCATCGGATCGAACCACGGCGTTCGCTTCCCGGCCGGCCCGTGGCTCCACGCGGAAATGGAACCCTCTGCCATCGCCCAAGGGGGCCGTCCCACGGCCAAATTGGGAAATGATGAATCCATGATTGCGTGATGCCCGCCGCATGGATTTCCGCGTCTGCGACCGCTCACGGGAAACGGACCGCAACCTTCCGGCGCAGTGCCGTGCGGCAGCATGGGGTCAAACCCGGGAGAGCATACCGGTGAACGCCGGCGGCCGGGGCTGTCCCGCCGCTCGATCTTCCGCCCCGCAAGATCCGAATCATCACCCCGGATCCCGCCGCACCCGCTTGAAGAAAGAAAGGAATGCACAAATCGGCGCAGGTTTCCGGCCCGGGGGACCAGGAACAGGCGCGGACCGGCGAGAAGCCCGACCACCCTCGTGGCGGGAAATGAAGTTCCCGCCGCCGTAGGAGAGCCTTCGGCCGCGGACAGCTCTTCCGTCGCCACCCGCATGGGCGCTGAGCCCTGAAGGCTACGGCCGTTCGCAGACGGCGTTCTCGCGCAACCACGGTCCGACGCAGCGCCGTAGGAATTTTTGCAGCGGCGGCGGCGAATCCCGTCCGATCCATGCGGGATCGCCCCAGCGGGCGACCCGGCGCGGGCTAACTTAACTTCCAACAGGCCCGCAATTTAAATGGCGGGATGGACGGGACTCGAACCGTTTTGCCGCCTCGAAGCTAAGTCGCCGAACCGACGCGGACTTAGTTGAGGGTGTGTGGTTTAGAACGACGCAAACAAAAGCACCGAAGTGCGAAAAGGTGAAATCAAAAACAGGGATTCGGACAACTTTTGGGCAACCGGAGCGCGGACGGGATAGTGACCCGTCCACGCTGTATCTTGCATCCGCGCTCCCGGACCAATCTCGACTTCACGAACTCTCAATCTAGGGTCCTGGCGTGTCCGGCCCGACCCCAGTCCCCAAAGCAACCGACGTGCCCGCGCAGGTCTTCGAGCAATTCCTTGCTGACCTGGCCAAGGCCGAGGTTTCCGCGGAGGTCGTGGCTCGGCTGCGCAAAACGCTGATGGAAGACCAGCTCTTCACCGACGCCGCCTTGAAGCAGGCCATATTTGGGGAGGAACCCGGTTCGTGATTCTCGTCGATGCCATCACGATCAAGGATTTTCGCGGCATTCGCGACCTGACCCTAACCTTCAAGGGGAAGAACTTCGCCGTCTGTGGGCCAAATGGCACCGGTAAAAGCGGCGTCGTGGATGCCTTGGAGTTTGCCCTTACCGGCAATGTCTCGCGCCTGTCCGGCGAAGGCAAAGGAGAGGTCTCTCTCAAGCAGCACGGCCCTCACGTCGATTTCCGCAACAACCCGGACAAAGCTCGGGTCAGTGTCACACTCACCATTCCCAGCCTCGGGAAAACCGTCACCGTCGAGCGGAGTGCCAAGACACCCAATCAGGCCCAGGTGACCCCGAGCACCCCGGACGTGCTGGCGTTGCTGGCCAGGGTTGCCGCCCATCCCGAGATCGTGCTCTCGCGCCGCGAACTCATCCGTTACGTGCTGGCCACCCCCGGGGACCGGGCGCGCGAAGTGCAGGCTCTCCTCCATCTCGACCGAGTGGAAAACGTGCGCGTGGGCCTACAGAAAATCGCCAATAGTGCCGAACGCCAGCTCCCGGCTTTGGTCGCAGCGGTCAAGGCGGCCAGCGAGAACCTTCTGCGCGCATTGGCGATCACGGAACTGACGGCGGAAAAACTTCTGGCCGCCGCCAACGTCCAGCGGGCAATCCTCGGGTTACCCGCGC
>DASZPK010000729.1:0-2704 GCA_035550335.1 Chthoniobacteraceae bacterium
CAAAGCGGCGATCTCGCTCAATTGCCACGGCGCCTGATGCACCACCACTTCGCGACCGCTCACATCCGAGCGACCCTCCGGCTTTGGCCCGGGCAAGGTCGAGACAAGAATGCCGCCGGGACGCAATATCTGCCACGAGCGTTTGCGGGTGTCACCGGCCACGAGATCGACAACCAGGTCGATCCCGCTTGCATCGTTCTCAAACTTTTCCGCCTTGTAGTCGATTGCGTGCTCGGCTCCCAACTCGCGGACAAATTCCAGGTCTTCCTTTCCGCAAGTGGCGATGACTTGGGCTCCTTGCAGGACGGCGAACTGCACGGCAAAATGCCCAACCCCACCGCCCGCTCCGTGTATTAACACCCGCTGGCCGGCCTTCAACCGCCCGAATTCGAACAGCGCCTGCCACGCGGTCAACGCCGGGACTGGCAACGCGGCGGCTTCCTCAAAGGACAACCCCGCCGGCTTGCGGGCGATTTCCATCGCCCCGGCCGTTGCGTATTCGGCGTATGCCCCGCGGTCGTAATCGAGCATGCCAAAAACAGCGTCCCCTTTCGCGATCCCCGCGACATCGCCGGTGACTTCAACCACGGTGCCACTGATGTCGCGCCCCAACGTGGCGGGAAGACACGGGATATATCGCGAAAATTCGCCGCACCGTATTTTGGTGTCCACCGGATTCACGCCGCACGCTTCGACTTTCACCAACACTTCGCCGTTGCCGGCCGACGGTTTCGGAATCTCTTCCACGCGAATGGAATCGCAATCTCCAAATGAATGAATACGCGCCGCTTTCATCTATGTGACCCCAGGTCCACGGATTGAATCGCTCACGGATCGGGCGACGGATGTAAAGGCCATCCCACTACCGCTTCTTGAGGCCGCTTTTCAACAGGACCAGCACGGCTGCTTCCTCCGGCTTAAAATTGTAAAGACCACGGCCGATCTTCGCTTTCATCCGTCCCTGCAGGGTGTCGATGGTGCGGCCCTCCAGGTAGGAGTCGAGGACTCCGGGATGGATGTAACACTTGCGACATACACTCGGCGTATTGCCAAGCATCTTTGCGACGGCCTCGATGGCGGTGACCACATTCCGCTTCGCCTCATTCCTGCCGCTGACTTCGCGGAATTCCCGAAGCGCCACTGCCGCCAGAACCGTGCCCGCCCATGTGCGGAAATCCTTGGCCGTGAAATCGTCGCCCGCAACGGCGCGAATGTATTCATTGACGTCGTGCGAATCGAGCGAGCGAGGCTCATGGTTTTCATCCTCGTATTCGAAAAGTTTCTGGCCCGGCAAATCCTGGCAATGCTTTACAATGGCGGCCAGCGTGCGGTCCCGGACGCTGATTTCATGCTGCTTTCCACTTTTGCCACGGAAAGTAAAACGAATGCGGTCGCGGGAGATTTTTGCATGGTGGTTCTTCATCGTGGTAAGGCCGTAGGACTTGTTGTCGCGCGCATATTCCTCGTTGCCCACGCGGATGAGCGAGAATTCGAGCAACCGGACCACGGTTGCGAGGATCTTTTCCCGCGGCATTCCCGCGAGCCCGATATCGCGCTTGACGCGGCGGCGGATGCGGGGCAGGGCGCGCGCAAAGGCAAGGACGCGATGAAATTTCGTCTCGTCCCGCTGTGCGCGCCAGCGGTCGTGGTAACGGTATTGCTTGCGCCCGCGGGCATCGCGCCCGCTCGCCTGCAGATGGCCGTTTGCCGACGGGCAGATCCAGACGTCCTTCCAAGCGGGCGGGATGGCCAGGCGCTTGATCCTGGCGAGGACGTTTCTGTCCGATATGCGTTTTCCAGACTCGCTGAAATAGACGAACTGCTTTCCGCGCAGCTTGCGGCGGAAGCCGGCGCGGTCATCGTTGAAATATTGCAGTCGCGCCTCATGCGCTTCCTGCGTGAGCGCCTCGTTCAATTTCCCGGACGCTTCCCGGACCGCGGGCGAGTGTTTGGGCATCGCGCAACAACTCCGCGTCTAGGTGCGATACACGCTGCCGTCATCAACCCGCGCGGGGTGTTCGACGTAATGGCCCCTTTCTGGGACGGCAAAGCGTTCAAACTCGCGCGCAAGTTTGTGCAGGGCTGCGCGCATCTCCGCGCCATGCATCGCCTGCCCATGGCCGGTGACCACCAATTCCGGCTCGAGTTCCGCGAGGGTCAACACGGACGTTTTTGCCGCGTCCCAATCCACCGTGAGAAAGGTTGGGGGACCGTGCAGCTCGGGCTTCTGCGTGATGACCGCATACGCGGAATCCATGTTCGTGGTGATGAATGCGTCGCCGACAATCAGCGTCCGGTCTTTCTCGCGCCACAGCGATACGTGACCCGGGGAATGCCCCGGCGTATGGATCCATTTCCAGTCCGGCATGCCGGGAAGACTTCCATCGAGGGGCAATTCCATGAGATGCCGCGTGATGTCGATCGGCCCGCTGGGAAATGCAGGCGCCGTGAGCGGCATGATGCCGCCGCCGACAAACGGATCGACCTTGGGATAAGCGGCAAGGCCGGTAAGAGAGGGAAATTCCAACGGGTGCGCGTAAACAGGAACGGCCCACTTATCCGCAAGTTCCCTCGCATTTCCCACGTGATCGAAATGCCCGTGCGTCAGCACGATCGCGTGCGGGCGCGCCCCTTCGCCGAAGCGCTCATTCGCCGAGGTTTCGATGAGATGGGAGAGCAACGGCACGCCGGTATCAATCAATGT
>DASZPK010000730.1:0-2535 GCA_035550335.1 Chthoniobacteraceae bacterium
AAAAAAATCATCGCCATGGGTTTCATGGCCCAATGCCCCATCGCAGGCGTCATCTGGCAGCACATCCATTACATCGTCGCGCTCCAGCGGCTCGGCCACGAGGTCTGGTATGTGGAGGACACGCTCAACCCGAGCTACAACCCCGTGACCTTCAATTGGGGTGACGATTCCACCTACGCCGCGCACATCCTCGGCAAAATCGCGCGCGAATACGGCTTCGAGGGCCGCTGGGCCTACTGCGCCCGCAACACGCCCAACCACGACTGCTACGGCCTCACCAAGCAGCGCATGCTCGAGCTTTACCGCGAGGCCGACATGATCCTCAACATCTGCGGCTCGCAGGAATTCAACGACGACATCCTGCAAAACCCGTGCATTGTCTACGTCGAGAGCGACCCGACCGTCGAGCAGATCATGGTCGATACCGGCGGCAAGGAGGAATTCGACTATCTCCGCAAGCACCGCGCGCTTTTCACCTTCGGCGAGAACATCGGCACCCCCGATTTCCCCGTGCCGCTCCACGGCCTCAAGTGGCAGCCTACGCGCCAGCCCGTCGTCACCGATTTCTGGAAAAGCGACGCGCCCGCGCAAGGCACCGCCGTTTTCACCTCCATCGCGAACTGGTCCACCAGCGGCGTGAAGGACATGGAATGGCAGGGCGACACCTACATCTGGAGCAAATCGCTCGAATTCCTGAAATTCGTCGAGGCCCCGATGCGCTCCGGCGAGGACTTCGAACTCGCCACAAACATCCCCGACGCCGAAGCAAAGCAAAAATTCCTCAACAACCGGTGGCATCTCGTCAGCCCCGAGGCGATGAGCGTCGATTACGACCTCTACCGCAAATACATCCAGTCCTCCAAGGGCGAGTTCACCGCCGCCAAGGACCAGTATGTGCGCCTCAACACCGCATGGTTCAGCGACCGGAGCGCGTGTTACCTCGCGGCGGGGCGGCCGGTGATCACGCAGGAGACCGGTTTTACAAAGTATTACGGCGGCCACGGCGGCCTCTTCGCATTCACCACGCTCGAGGAAATCGTCGAGGCCGTGCGCGAGATCAACGCCGATTATCCGAAGCACTGCCGCCTCGCCTACGAAATCGCGTGCGAATATTTCGAGGCCGAAAAAGTGCTGGCGTCGCTGCTCGACCGCGTGGGGATTTGAGCAAGATTAAGGTGTATGGAAATTTCAAAAGGATTCCAGATTGAACAGCCGGAGCTTTTCATTCCTTGGAAAGTTTCGGAACCAGAGTTGCAAAGGATTTTCGATGGTCACCTGTTGTGTCATGTGACCCATGGTTATTTCACCACTCATTGTGTTTCCCTTTGTGGTCTGTCGCACGAATTAGGATTTCATTTTGATCCTCGGCGAGGAGGCGTCCTCATTGAGCTCGAGTTTTTTCGTACGTCTTATGTAGATCTGGCTGGTTCGTATCAAGATTTCCAACAGCATTTGGAAACCGCGTTCGGTCAGCCTATGGTCACAACACCCGGGCCTGAAGGCTTTTCATCGCATGTTTGGCAACTTTCCGAGGTGGAAGTCGTTCACTTTATTTTTGATCGTTTTGGTCCCGAGGAGCATGTTCGAATCAAGAAACAATGATACGGAACTAATGCCAAATACACGAAAAGGCTTTTACTCCTGATCGATTATTTTAGACCACGACCCGGCACGCGCACATCCATAACCCATCGCCAAACTCCGCGGTAAGTTTTGCCTGCAACGCATCCGCCATCGACTCATTAGGCAATACCGCAATCATCGTCGACCCCGATCCCGACATCAGCGCCCCGGCAACCTCCGCCTGCGCCAGCAGCCACCGCTTCATCACCGCGAGGAACAAATATTTCTCAAACACCGGGCGCTCCAGATCATTCACCAGGGTCCCCCACGGGAAAACCTGCGCCGCATACGGAACATCCGGCAATTCCTTCGAGCCCGCCCAGTTTTTGTAAGCCCACGGCGTCGGCACCCCGAATGGCGGCTTGATAAGCAGTATCGGCAACGCTTGTTTAAACTCCACGGGCTTCACAATCTCCCCGCGCCCCATGCACACCGCCGCCGAACGGTACACAAAAAAGGGAATATCCGAACCCAACTCCGCCGCCATCGCCGATAGCGTAGCCGTCTCGAACCTCGCGCCAAACAATTCATTCAGACCCATCAGCGTCGTCGCCGCATCGCTGCTCCCGCCACCGAGCCCCGCGCCGTGTGGCACGCGCTTCTCAAGGTGGATGCGCACCTCCGGCCTCGCATCCAGCCGCTCGAAAAACAAATTCGCCGCTCGCACCACGAGATTGTCGGCGCCGGTGGGAAGAGTCGGGTCGCTGCACGTGAACGCAATCCCGCAATCCGCGCGCTCGATCTCCAGCGTGTCGGCGAGCGAGATGGGGGCCATGAGCGTCTCGATCTCATGGAAGCCGTCGGGACGCTTTCCGCGCACCGCGAGCGAGAGATTAATTTTTGCCGGGGCTGTGAACTGCACGCGTGTTGTCGTAACAACTCGCATCGGAAATGTCGAATGCTTGATATTGC
>DASZPK010000731.1:0-1976 GCA_035550335.1 Chthoniobacteraceae bacterium
ATCGTCGGGATGCAAAGCGCCGTCGACGTCTCCGATGAAGCTGTGGAAAAAATGATCTCCGAGTCCATCGAGCACGCGTTCGACGACATGAGCGAGCGCGTTTTCACCGAGGCGAAAATGAAGGCGTCCGAAATGCTCCCCGCTGTCCACAAGGCGCTCGCCCTCGCCGGCGACGGACTCGACGCCGCCGAAAAGGAAAAGATCGCCGCCCTCGTGAGCGAAGTCGAAACCGCGATGGAATCCGGCGAGGCCCCTCGCCTCAAACGCGCCATCGCCGCCCTCGACGAAGGCACGCAGCATCTCGCCGCGTTACTGGTCGAACGCGCGATGGAGGAAGCGCGAAAACGGAAGTAGCAGGGTTCCTGCGACCATTGAGCCAATCGATGGGGCGCATTGGATTATCGATTAACACGCGTCCCGCGCCATCAGTACAATGCGCCATTATGACTATTTCCAAGACGGCATTTTTCGGGCTCGTTGCGATCTTTTTCACAGCCGTTTGTTTTTGGCAGATTTCGGCGCAGGCGGATCCACCGGACTACAAGACGATGTCCGAGGACGAAATCCAAAAGATGCTGCTCAAGGATGTCCCGCTTGGTTCCTCCTCAGACACCGTCCGCGCCTATCTTAAGCAGAAAACCGGAACGGATCCGGGAATAGAAACCAATGTTTTCAGCGCTGTAGAAAGAGATAAAAACGGCGCGTGGGTGGTAAAGCGTTATGATGGACTTACAGAAACCGTGATTGGCAGCTACGGATTTTTTATTTTTACCACCTACGTGGATACATATTGGGAGTTTGACAGCCACCTCCGCTTAATCAAATTGATCGTCAGCAAACACGGCGGCGAGATGCCCTGATCCCGGTCACTGCGTTGAGTCGCTCGGCTGCTGGCCCTCCGGAATCGCCCCGGTATCGAATTGCATGGCCGGCAGGTTTTGTTGCGGAGGCGGTTCCCTGGCGGGCGTCTCCCGCTTCGCCCGAACCAGTTGCTCCACAGGGATCAGGAAATCCGCCGTGGTCGGAACGTTGAGATCGTCCTCGTAATGAGCGAGCGTCACGAGCCGGCAGATAGTGTCGAAATTCTCGAACAAATCGCGCACCGGAGCATCGCTGATGTCGTAGCCTGCCTCGGCGAGCCGGCGAGCCTGCCGGATGCGGTCGGCAGCGCTGGGATGCGTGTCGAGCAGGCGTGTTTTCTCGAGGCCGATTTTGCCCTCGATTTTCTCGCGCTTGTCGGCGGGCATGTGCAATGCGCGGTATTCCACGAGGACCGGCAGGTTATCGGGGAGCTGGAAATGTTTGCGCCAGTTCCGGCGCATCTCGAGATTCAGGTCGCTCATCACCGACCCGAGCGTGGCGAATTTCATCGCCGTGGACTCGAAGGCGGCGCTGCCTGCCAGGCGGATCTCGCAGCGGTCGGCGTCGTATTCCATCTGCCGCATGAGAAAGGCGCAGATCGTGTGCCCGAGCATCATGAGGCACCAGAGCACCCGGCGCGAAAACCAGACGCCCAGGCGGGCGCAACCGAGCATGAATTCCCACCACCCGAATTGCCCGCCGCCCGCGTTCGCGAGCGCCGCATCCCAAGAATCCCGCTGGTAAATCACCCGCACAAACCAGAAATTGATGCGCCGAATCACAAAGCTGAGGCGCATTCCCGCTCCCTGCCGGAAATGCCCGAACTCGTGCGCGATGACGCCCGCCAGTTCGCGCTGCGTGAGCCCGGCGAGGAGCGGCATGCCGAGCGTGAGCACGAGCTTGTGGCCGAGCATCCCGCGCCAGCCGCGGTCGAAGCTGGCGGAAGCGTTCAGGTCGCAATCGAGCTGGATGCGGAGCGGCGCGGGCGCACCGACAGCGGCGCAAACATCGTGTACCAATTGATACACATGCGGCTCGACCTCGGGATTGAGCGCGATTGGGTCCATGCGCCTGGCGCGCCGAGCGAAAAGCGGTTTCACCATGAAGAACGCGAT
>DASZPK010000732.1:0-9854 GCA_035550335.1 Chthoniobacteraceae bacterium
AACGATTTCCTCGGCCTGGCGTCAGCCGCCCCCTGACCCCTCCAAGACTCGGAGCCGCACAAAAAACATCGTAGCTCACTTTCGCCGCCGCCGGGCGCGAAACGCTTCTTCAAAACAAAACCAAATGAACCTTTGCTATTAGCCGCATTGTGGACGACAGTTGCCTTCTGGTTCGCAATCTGTGGCCGATCTCCGGCAATCAAAAACGCAGTTATCCCTCCAGGAACTCAACTGCAATGCAAAGCCAACTCATCGACAAAGCCCTCAAAACCATCAAAGTCCCCCACATCCTTATCAACGTGATATCCAGGCGCGTGCGCCAGCTTACCCTCGGCCACAGGCCGCTCGTCGAAGTGCGTCCCGGCACCGGATTTTCAGACATCGCATTGATGGAAGTCATCGAGGGAAAGATCTCCTTCGAGGAAACCGCCGAGTTCAACGCCGAACCGCGCGTCGGAAAAGTGCTCAACCTCGGCTTCTTCAACTCGAAAAAAGCCGTGGCTTAAAAGCCGCGTAAGAAAAACACCGTTTTACAGCAAACGCAGCAACCCATATGGCAATTGATTTCAACGAAGCCCGCGCAACCATCGACGAAGCGAAAAAACGCGGATTGATCCGCGGTTCCGACTCCACCGGCCCCGTGCCTTCGGAAGCCTCCCCCAAGCCCCAATCGCAGGAAAAAGCGAGCGGTGTTGTCATGCCCGATTGGCTGCTTGGAAACGAAGAAATGCCCCGTCAGAAGAAACGGCACACCGGAATTTGAGCCCGGCGATGCGCCAGCGATCCCGCTTTTCGTTGAAAGAGTCAGTATGGTAAGGTAAGCCCCAGCCCCTTACCTGCTTTCTTCACCTCCGTTGAGCCTGGCAAAAAAATCATCGTTGCCTGAAAATCTGTTTAAAAGCGATCGCACCCGCTTCAAACAGGTAAACAGTTTCCACGAACTGCTCGCCACCCCCTTCGCCAACGGCATCAACGCCCTCTGCTGGCAGCGCACCCTCCCGGGCGATTTCGCCGAAATCGTGCGGCACGTCCCCAACACCGGCGAGGACATCGCCTCCCTCGACGACACCTGGCTCGCCGCCCTCTCCGCCACCGTCACCCCGGCGGGCCGCGCCGCCATCGACATCCTCCTCGAAGACCAGCGCCAGCTCCGCGAGCACGGGCTTTCCCCGACCCTCGACTGCATCTTCTCCTACACCCGCGACGACCAGAGCCCCATCCCCACCCACGTCCAATCCTTCCACATCGACACCGCCACCGTCGAGGCCGACACCTGGCTCTGCACCTACCACGGCCCCTCCAGCGAAGGCCTCCCCAACGAGCAAGCCCTCCGCCGCGTCGACATCCCCGAAACCCGCGCACGGCTTCTCGAGCTATTTGGCGGCGAAGACAACGCCGCATTCCGCGAATACCTCGGGGAAAATTGTTACGACCTCCACTACCTGCCCGCGCCCGGCGCGCAGCCCTACATCTTCGGCATCAGCAACCTCTGGCGCATCGCCACCCGGTATCCCGGCAGCCCCGTCCCCCCGTGCATCCATCGCGCCCCCGAAACCAGCCCCGGCGACCCGCCGCGCCTGCTCTTGATTGCCTGACCCATTTCCCGTCCTTGGTTGGTGATTTGCTGTTAGTTATTCGTAGCTTCACACCTTCAACGACGTCGCGCCCCGAAAAACCAGGAACCAGGAACCAGAAACTAGGAACCAGTTGAGCGCATTTGTGAAACAACCGCGCTCAACTCAATCGTTTCCACCGGACACCCCGGCCAATTATCCCTCCAGCACACAATCAAATCGCACCCATCCTCCGGATGCCTGTGATCCTGAAAATTCCTGCTCTCATATTCAAACTCAATCCTCACACGTTCCCATCGGCCTCGATCCACCTGACGCCGCGCCTCGCAATCCGGGAACCCCGGCCTCAGCCCATCCACCACGAACCCCAGCCGCCCCGCCAGCATCCCGAAAAGGAACACCACACCCTGCTCATTCACCGGCGCATGTTGCAGCGCCTCAAAATCCAGCAGTTCCCCGTACCAAGCCCCGCTCCCCGGCTTCTGTCTTCCTTTCAGTTGCAACGCGGCTGGTCTGTTCAACTTCAAACCCCGAACTGGGAGCCTTGAACCCGGTTTTTCCGAGCGCCTTCTTCCGATTGGCAGCTCCTTGCACCATTGCGCCACATCCTCCCAGCCCTCATTCTTCTTCGCAAACGCCAGGAACGCATCGCACAACTTCTTCCACCCCTTGAACCTCAGCGCCATCGTCGCCACCCCGTATTTCCCCTCCACGATGTAATCCCGCCGTGTCGGCGCGCGACCCAGCTTCCGCGCCACCGTTCCGTAATCCTCCAGCAATTTCTCCGTCGCAATCGGCGCCCGCCTCGGCTCCGGGTAACACCCTGCCGCATGCAGCGCCTCCGGCCACCCTGTGAAATGCTGGTATACATCCTTCGGCCTCATCCCCGATCCCTCCACAAACTCGTTGAAGGTCACCCATTGGCCCCCGGCTTTTGCCACCGCTTCTTGGATCAACCCCAGCACCTTCTCCCGCGGAACATTCTTCGCCTTTCTCATAGAAGGCCGCTCTTTGCTGCCGCGCGGCAAAAAGACAAGAAAAAAACGCTGCCGGTCCCGCTTACGCTGTTTGATTGGAGCGTATTACCAACTGATCCTCGCGCCGCCGTTGACGGACTGGTTGAAGTAGCTCGAGTTGGAGATATCGATGTCGTAACCGGCAAACAATGTAAAACGGTTGTGGAATGTGGCGTTGAAATTGACGCCGACCACCGCCGAGTCGCGCATCGGTGAAGCCGTCTCCACCGCAAACGGCGCCATGCCGCCGCTCTCGAAGCTCGCGCCAATGCCGCGGCTGCCATCGAGATATTCATGCTGCCACGCGGCGTGCAGGTCGAGCGCGAGCGCGGAATCCTTCGAGGTCGAAATGTGGTAGTTGACGCGCGCTCCAAGGCGCGATTGCAGCGAGTTGACATCCTGGCTCCCGACTGACAACGCCGCCCCTCCGCCTCCAAACCCTTCATTGAAGCCGCCGATTCCGAGGTGGACATACTGCACGCCGATCAGCGGGCCTACGCTCACGCGGTCATTCGCATTCCAGTCGTAGCCGCCATCGAGATCGACTGTCGCCTGGTCGCCATGGGTGCCGCCATCCGCGCTCGCGGCAAAACCAGGCAGGAGGATGGCGCGGTTGCTGTTGTAATCATTGCGGGTGTACGCGGCCACGGAGTTGAGATAGAAGCCTTCCTGATGATATGCGCTGTAGATGCCGCCGGAGTAACTCTCGATCTGCGCGTGACTCCCGTGGCCGTCGAGTTCCACCGCGGCGTTGTTATACCCAAAGAAAGCGCCGAGCACGCCGTTGTGGGAGACCAGGCCATCCACGCCGACGATCGTGCCCGCGCTGTTGGACCTCGCATTCTCCCGGCCGTCGATGTCGTGGTAATTTCCCCGGTGGAACAAGCCATCGCCGAACGCGAAAAATCCCCAGCGGTCGGGTTGCGGCGCGGCGGCCTGCGCTTCCTGGGTTTGCTTGCCGTCGTCCTTGCTCCACCCGGCGATGTCCGCACCGGCGCCGTTGATGGATGCCTGCGTGCCCAAGCCCGTGGCGGCGATGCTCTCGCTGCCGTTGCGCAGATTGTTGAGCCGGTCGTCGAGCGATTGCACCATGAAATCGGAGTTCTCAATCGCGAGGTCCCCATACATCGCGTACATCTGCGGCGAGAGTTCCTCCAGCGCGCCGGGAACGTTGCCGCTGTTGTCTATCGCGTTGAGCAGGTTCGCGAGCGAGGTGCCGGGGCTGGGATTGTAAATCAGGCTGTCGAGGCTGGCGCCGATGGCCGCTTGGTTGGGTGTAACTGCCTGCAATTGGTACGAACTGAGGTTGAGATGGATCGCCATCGGGTCAACCGTATAAGTATTTCCGCGCACCGTGAATGTACCTGTGAAGTTATTCAGGTTCCCTTGGGCATTGAGTTGCGCCTTGAGGGCGGCTTGGGCGGCGGGACTCATGCCGGTGAAGTCGATGTTCAGGATGTTGTTGCTGCCAACGGCGGAGATGAGGCCATGGACGGAGGAATGCCCGTTCAGGTTGACAACGTTATTGTTCCCGCTGACCAAAATCGCGGTGTTATCCACTCCCCCTTGGATGGCTCCCCAGTTGGTGATGGTATTGTTATCGCCCCCCATCACGACCGCATTGCCATGACCCGACAAGCCGATCAACCCGGAGTTGGTGAGGCTGTTGGAATTCCCGCCGAGGAAAGCCACCGAATCGCCATCGCCCTCAACCCAGACGGTGCTTGAGTTGATTAATTGCGCCCCGCTCGCCCGGCTCTGGAGGCCAAATGCAATGGCGAACCCGGGAGTGCCTCCGTCGGTACTCGCAAGGATGACGGGGGCGGAATTGATGACTGTCGCCGAGTTCCCGCTGCCGAAGCCGATGCCCTCGATCCCTCCCGTCACCAGGAGAGGCCCGCTGTTTACCACCAGCGCGTTGTTGCCGGAGCCGAGATAGATGCCTGCGCTGTATGAGTTACCCCCCGGTCCTCCCAATACCGAGATCGGGCCGGAATTTTTCACGACCGCGCCATCCCCCCCGCCGAGCATGATGCCATAACCCCCTTGCTGGATGGTGATCGCCGAGGAGGTGTTCACCACCGCGTTATTGCCGGAGCCAAAAATAATCCCATAGCCCTGGCCGGCGATCGTGATCGGCCCCGATGTCGTCACGCTCGCGCCATCTCCCGAACCAAAATTGATCCCATAACCCAGATCGGCCACGTTGATATGGATCGGGCCGGAATCGACGACGATGGCATTGTCGCCGGAGGAGCTGAAGTTAATGCCAATGCCTATGCCATTGCCCGTGATATGGATCGGGCCTGAAATGTCGATCATCGCGCCGCTGCCCGAAGCCATCAAGATCCCCACGTCCCCTCCGCCCCCGCTCACGGTAATGGGGCCCGGGCCGGTCACCGTGGAAGAGTCGCCATCCGAGAAATAGATTCCCGCGCCGCCGCCTGGCACGACAATCGCCCCATTGTTCGCAAGGCTGTTGCCGGGGCCGTCGAACGAAATCCCGTTTCGAGTGGTGGCGGCTGTTTGCTGCTCGACAACGCGGGGAAACGTGACTGTGGGAATGGGCCCGCCGGTGGCAACTGTCTCCACCACCACCCTGGAAATTTGGACAGTGATCTGGATTGCCGCGGGCGGGTTCGATGTGAGCTGGCTGCCCGGCTCGAGCGTCACCTGGTTAAAGCCGCCCGTGGAGAGCGGCGCGCCGGGACCGAGCGCCGGGAGAGAGCCGCTGCCAATCACGATACTCCCGCCGCTGCCGTTCGTGCCGGTGAGAGTGTATTGCGCATGGCAATGATTTCCCGCCAGGAGGAATGTGAAAACGGCACCCACCAGCAGACGGGTGGACCTGAATCGGGATTTCCTATTTGAGGCGGGATTCCTCATTGGATTTCTTGTTCCGATCATAGTGAACAATTTTGAACGATTTTCTTTACCCCCGGGCATTTTTGCAAGCCTTTTCCCGGCTTCCCGATTTTCAATCCAGTCTTCGTCCCCTCGTTCCCAACTCGACTCATGGAGAGGCCGTGGGCGAGGGCGGCAATCCTCTCGTTCCCAAGTTGCACTTGGGAACGCCTTGTCCCCGAAGTTGCACTTCGCCATCTCCAACCTTGAACCCCGGTAAAAATAAAAAACACGGATTGCCTTATAGTCACTAGTCGTAGAAAATTACCATTCCGGAATTCCTTCGTACAATATTTTTCTCTCATGAATTCAAAAATCGACGACGCAATGGCCAAAATCTTGCGGTCTGCAAATAAAACTGAGCTCACAACTTTAGAACTTGAGAAGTTACGCCGCAAGGCCTTCTCGCTCGGAGACTCGTTTCGAGACCGCTCGCTGGGCATTCAGGCCAAGGAATTGATAGATAAGGTAATAGCGTTTCGACGCGATAAGGACGCTACGGCAACGATTTCGACAATTGAGAGTCTGTGCGATCAAGGGTTTCGACTTACGGCCGAAGTAATATACATTCAATTTCTGCCATCAATAAAGACCAGTGAGCCGCAACGCATCGTATTGCTTGCTCCCACTTTTCGAGCGTGTGCAACCCTGTTGAAGGCGCTCCCATCAGTAAAAAAAGAATTGGAGGCGTTAACATTTGGCGATCCACGTATAATTTCTATGTCCGCTATCGCGGATTGGTTTTTCCAAAATGGCAAACTTGAAAAGGCAGAAGCTCTTTTCTCATTTGTTTTACACATGAATAACCGTCCGATAGGGCTTCCAAGTCCAGAAGATCTTTTACAGCATGCAGTAAAACGCGACAAAAAGGCAATCCTATTGCGTGCTGTAATTTCACACTTTTATAATGATAATGCGGCACTGCATCGGTTTGCGCGGATATTGCTCCGTGTTCCAAGTGCTGCTATTCGCTATGCTGAAGTGATGCGGTCACCAAACTTCATGAAGTTTCATGAATCTGGTATTGTGGCTCTCATTCGTGCTTTGACGTCTGCTGCGATAAGCGAACCGGATCAAAAAGCCGAATTTAGTAGGGTCGCCTCATTATTGTTAATTCGTTTGATTTCGGGAATCTTGATTCTACAGCCTGAAAATAAGCCACAACCTGTATGTGTTCACAAGGCACTCGTTGCACTTGAAGATTTAGAACGCGCTGCTGATACTGAAAAAATAAAAGCATATACGTGGGCGATGCATCCCTCGAAGCAAACTTCAAGACCATCGGGGTCCGCCTTAATTAATCCTGAAGGAGCAAAAATATTTAAGATTGCTTTTGACAATGTTGATCAATCTACCAGTGCTTTACCGCTGCTGGAAGCGATGGCATTCAATTTGGGAATGATCCCTCTAGAAAATCCTGGAGAGCATGTTATTTATGACCCCTTGCAACATGAGGATGGCGTTGGGGGCTTGCTACCCGGCGATATGGTTGAGGTGACCCGCAAAGGATGGTCTCTTGATGGAATTCCTATAATTAGAGCTAAAGTAAAATAAACTGAAAACAATATATGTCTTACGAATCGGTTCTTGGAATAGATCTCGGGGCTTCTTATACAAAAGTCTCCATTCGAGTCGAACAGGCGCAACCAAATGCTCACTGTATTTATACTCGGTTCGTCGGACAGATGCCGACTCTGGGAATTCGTGATAACAGCCGCGGCACGGATTCTTGGTATTTTGGCGAGCAGGCCGCTAACCTAGAGCCAGGTTCAAAGGCAAGGATATATGAAAATTGGAAAGCGAAGCTTTCGCTAATTGAATCTGGTCGTGATACAACCGAAGCGGTGATCGTGGGTTTTGAATTTTTTAAATCGCTGCGTAAATGGCTCAAAACCCGCAATATCGATCCTGATGCGCAGCGAGTTAGAGTCTGTGTCCCAGCATTGGAACATATCGAGCCATACGCTTCTACTTTAGCGCAAATCATGGACGCTGCGGGCTGGCAAGAAGCTGTTCAGATTGTTAAGGTGTCTGAACCTAGGGCGAATGCTGTTGGAATTATGTCCGGAGGCCGTAATTGCATTTTAATAACGGAATATCCAGGTTATGGTCAAATGTTTGAGCAAAGTCTTTATACTGACTGGGTTTATCGCGCTCTGCATGAGCAACGTCCACCTATTGTAAAAATTTGCATTTTAGATGTGGGATCCTTCACCACAGACATTGCTGGCATCAGTATGAACTTACAAGCTGGAGTCGCTGATGGAATCAGCACGAGTTTGCAAAAGAGCTGGCGTCACGGCGTCATTAATGAACTCGATGCCATCGTGTTTCCTAAGCTTTGCGACTCCTATGGCATTGCTTGGAATAGTATAAAGTTTACTGAACGTGAAGAGATGAAGAAGAGACTCTACGCGGGAAAGGAATTTGGAATTGCAGCGGGTACAATAGGGGGGAAACAAAATGATCAAAAATTGATCACTGGTGCTCTTGAAAGCTTCTGTACCGACCTTTGGGCTAAAGTAAAAACTGATGTTGTTACGTTCAACCCAGAATTTTGCTTTTTGACCGGAGGTGGAAATCGCATTGCGAGTATTCGACAAAAACTAACTTCACTTTTTCAAAGCGTTGGCTCCAGAGTGATCCCTGTCCCAGACGCAGACCCTCTTTCGACGGATGAACCCGCTGAAATGGTTGCAACGGCTTTGGGCGCAGCAAGTATTATTCTAGATGCAGAGGAACCAAATCCTGGTCAGCCGATTTTTGAGCCCAAACATGGGCTTGCAACTGACGAAGTTTATTGCCGCTGTAACGGGGGAAATAAAGACTGCTGCCGTTGTTTTGGACGAGGCTATTATCGAAAAATAGAACGATTTTGATTTATCAAAATGTGTTAAGCACATAACTGAATTTCTCTACCGTTGACCCATGTGTGCGGATTTGTATACCCTGTGCATCTCCTAGGTCACTTCTGTTCCTCTGGTCACTTTCCCTGAACCGAAAACGTGAATCCGAAACCTTTTTCACTTCCGATCAGCCCTACCTTACGTGATTCCTTTTCCTCCCATGTACCAAAAAGTTCCCATCCAACTCCTGCACCGGTGAAACCCCTTTCTCCTCTCCGACCGCTATTGCTCCTCCTCCCTGCCACGTCGGTCATGAGCCTTGCCGTCGTCGCGCAATCCACTAAAAAGGAAACCCCGCCCACCCGCTTCGAAATCGCCCTCTCGGAATTCCAAGGACAAAAAGTCATCTTCAGCCACCGCCTTCCTCACGGCTGACACACCCGCTCCCGTCGAAACCTTCACCATCGAAATCCCTGCCCAGAACAAAAACAGGAAATTAAAATCGACATCGTCCGCGGCCGCTTCATTGAAATCGGATTCCACAACGGCGAATTCCAGGTCAAACAAACGCAATCCTCGCCCGGATACGAATAAACCCCATTCGTCATTTACCCTCCAAGGCTGCCTTCCTTCCGCCTTCATCCCTCATCCTTCCTCCTTTGCCTGGCGTAAATCTGCGCAATCTGCGGATACTCTCTTCCTGATTTCCTGAGTTCCAGATTTTCCCATCCTTCGCCTCTGTATCACTGAGCGCCATTCCACTTTTCACTTTCACTTTCCACTTCTCCAAATGCCTACTATTTCAGTTGCCATTCCCCTCCCTTTGCGTTTATCCTCCCAAGCCCTATCATTCCGATAGACATGAAAACCTGTACTAAAACCTGCACCAAAATATTTTTGTCCCTGGTCGCCGCAGTCGCCCTCTTTTGCGGCCTCGGCACCCCTGCGCACGCCGCCGATAAAACCGTCATCCGCATCGGTCATTTCCCGAATATCACCCACCTCCAGGGCCTCATCGCCCACGCCCTCACCCGGCAGGGCAAAGGCTGGTTTGAGCAGCGCCTCGGGCCCGATGTGGAAATCCAGTGGCTCGTTTACAACGCGGGTCCCAGCGCCATGGAAGGCATCTTCACCAAGGCGGTTGACCTCACGTACGTCGGCCCCGGCCCCGCCCTCAACGCCTACGCCCGCTCCAAGGGCGAGGACATCCGCATCATCGCCGGCGCGGCCAACGGCGGCGCGGCGCTCGTCGTCCAGCCCGACGAAAACCTGAAGGCCCCCGCCGATTTCAAAGGCAAAAAAATCGCCACCCCGCAGCTTGGCAACACGCAGGACATCTCCTGCCGCGCGTGGCTCATCGGCGGCGGATTGAAAATCACCGCTTCCGGCGGCGACGCGCAGGTCATCCCGACCGAGAACCCCGACCAGCTCGCCCTCTTCCAGCAGAAACAACTCGATGCGGTCTGGACCGTCGAGCCCTGGGTCTCGCGTCTCGAAATGGAGGCCGGCGGCAA
>DASZPK010000733.1:0-13081 GCA_035550335.1 Chthoniobacteraceae bacterium
AGGATTGGGACGGCGAGGAGCTTGCCACGAAATTCCCCGGGTGGGCCGCCGCCCCGTACGGCATCCGCGGCACCGCCACGAACCACATTATCGGCGACGGCTGGTGGAGTTGGTGGATTCCGCTCAAGGGGGGCGACACGAGCATAGGCGTCGTGTTCGACCAGCGCCTCGTGAACTGGCCCTCCGACGGCGGCAAACTCGGCGACCGGCTCAAAAATTTCCTCATGCAAAACCCGATGGCGCGCGAGCTTCTCGCGAACGCCGAGTATATCGAGGACGACGTCCTCTGGCGCAAAAACCTCGCCTACTCGAGCACCACGTACGCCGGCGACGGCTTCGTGCTCGTAGGCGACGCCGCGGCGTTCATGGACCCGTTTTACAGCCCCGGCATGGATTGGATCGCGTTCACCACATGGTGCGCCAGCGACCTCATTACCGCCCAGCGCAAGGGCGAGCCGATGCCCATGCACATCGAAAAATACAACCGCGATTTCCGCATGAGCTACGACGGCTGGTTCCGCGCGATCTACAAGGACAAATACGAATATCTGGGCGAATTCGACCTCCTGGGGATCGCGTTCTTCCTCGACCTCGGCCTCTACTACCTCGGCATTGTGTCACAGCCGTTTGTCCGTTTCGGCGCGAAAGCGCTGCTCATTCCACCTTTCACGGTGCCCATGTCGCGCCCGGTGCTGTTCCTGATGAGCACCTACAACCGGCGTTTCGCGCAGATCGCCCGGCGCAGGCGGAGGCTCGGCATGCTCGGCCGAAAAAACAACATGCACCGTTTCCTGAACAACGGCTTCACCCTCAGCCGTGGCGACAGCCGCCTCGTGGTAAAAACGTTGTTTAAATGGTTCTGGCTCGAGTTGAAGGAGGGCTGGCGCAGTTGGGGTGCCTCCACGGAGGAAAGCGCCGCTGCCAAACCGGCTTTCACCGCGTCCTCTCCTGTCTCCGATTCCTAAACGGCGATTTTCCGCCGCGCAGGATCGGGATTCGCGCGGTAAAACACCGCCACATGCCCGACCTGCATCACGAGAAAACTCGCGGATTTTTCGGCGATGAGCGCCGACAGCTCGCGCCGCTCCTCCTTGAACGCGGCGAATTTGACCTTGATCAATTCGTGCCGGTCGAGCGCCTCGCCCACGCTCTTGAGAAATGCATCCGTGGCGCCTTCCTTGCCGAGGTGCAGCACGGGTTCCAGGCGCTGGGCGTGTGCTTTCAATTTCCGGATTTGGGGATTGGTAAGGGGCTTTTCAGTCATGGTTTTCGGTCCGTTTTCAAGCGGTCGCTCAGCGACCCCAGGCTCATCCGCACCAGCGCGCCCATCGTCTCGCACGAGAGAAATTTGTCGTCCCGGTAATGCTCCGCGAGTTCCCCGCGCAACTGCCGGATTTTCTCCGGGAATGAAAGCTCGTCGCCCGCCATGGCGTCGAGCAGCATCTTGAGGCGGTCGGCGATGATGTGCGCGCGGCGCAGGATGAGCGCCTGTTCCTCGCGCTGGTACTGGCGGGCGGTGGCGATGTTGAGGTGCTGGACGCAGTACTGCACGAGTTCATTGTTGTCCTTGAAGAACTGCGGCAGGTAGAAATTCTTGCGCCCCTGGTAGCTCTGCTGGTCGAAGTCCATCGATCGGATGCGGATTTGCACCTCCTCGACGTCGGGCGTCATGTCCATGACGAAATTGCACGCCCGCATATCGCCGAGCAGGCGCACAAAACAGCGCTCATTGAATTTCACGAGCTCCTTCGCGAGCCGGATGATTTTCACCGTGGGCGCATGGAGCCAGTCCTTGATGAAAATATCGCCCGGGATGCCCGCCACGTGTTCCTCGACGAGCGTGCTGCCGCAGGTGAGGTAATGCATGCGGTTCGGCGAAAGAAGGTGCTCGAGCTCGAGGCCGTATACGCGCGAGGCGTCCGCGTTTTTGATGTAATAATAGTCCTGGTTGTCGTTATACGCGTTCACGATTCGGATGCGGAACGGCTCGGAATTGCCGAAGCTGCAAAAATCGATCCGGTCCACGTACAGGTGCTGCATCACTCCGCGGTCGCCGCCGGCCTTGAGCAGGCTGTAGATTTCCTTCAGCTTCTCGTGGATGCGCTCCATCTCGAACGAGTAATAAAGCACCGACTGCCAGAGCGTGTCCTTGCCGTTCTTGTCGAGGAGCGGGGTGCTTTCGCGGTAATGGCGCAGGTCGGCATAGGTGATCGGCAGCTTCATCTCGCGCCCGTATCGCACGAGGTACTCGCGCAGTGCGGGGCTGATGGGGTAAATCGGTTTGCGGAGCGTCGTGATCATGCGGCCCCTTTTTTTGCCCAGCGCAATTTCGCGGATGCGGAGCGCGGATTGTCGCGGCGCTCTTCCGCGGAGGGGCGGATGACCTCGTTGGAGATTTCGCAGTAAACGCCGTCCCGGAGTCCGGCGGCAAAAGCCTTTTTCACGCGACGGTCTTCGCCCGAATGGAACGTAAGAATCGCCACGCGCCCGCCGGGATTGAGGCACAAGGGGAGATTGCGCAGGAAAGTATCGAGCGCGGAAAATTCGTCGTTCACCGCGATGCGCAGCGCCTGGAAAACGCGCCGCACGCTCAACTCGCGTTCCTCATCGCGCAGGCGCGGCAGCGCGCGGCGCACGGCGTCCGCGAGGGCAAGGGTGCCGTCAAAGGCGCGGCCAGCGAGAGCGGCGGCGATGGTTTGCGCGTGCGGTTCATCCGCGTTCTCCGCAAACAATTCCGCGAGCGCGTCCGCTCCGGTTTTTTGCAATAGCGCCGAGGCGGGTTGTCCGCGATTGGGATTCATCCGCATGTCGGGAGGGCCGTTCGCCTTCATCGAAAATCCGCGCGCGGGATCATCGAACTGCATCGACGAAACGCCGAGGTCGGCGAGGATCATGTCCGCGCCCGAGATTACCTTTGGCAAACCCGCAAAATTGCTGTGATGCGCGGAGAAAGTTTTTTCATCGAAACCGAGCGCGCGCAGTCGCGTTTCCGTTTTCGGCAACTCGATCGGGTCCACATCGAGTCCCACGAGCCGCCCGCCGGGCTGGATGCGCGCGAGAATTTCCCGCGCATGCCCGCCGTAACCGAGCGTGCAATCGGCCGCGGTCTCGCCGGGCCGCGGCGCCAGCGCATCGAGGATTTCCGCCACCATGATCGGGCGGTGCATGCCCGCCGGCGTTTTTCCCGAGGCCATGACTTTCGCGACCGTCCCCGCATAACGCCCCGGGTCGCGCTCCTTGTATTTCTCCTCGAATTTCCGGGGATGCTTTCCCGCATAGCGCGGACGCCGCCGATGCGGCTGCGTGGCGGCGGTGCCCGGTTCGGGAAGGTTTCCGTCAGTCATGGTGTGTCGACACCATCGTTACCCCGAATCGCCCGCAGCTAAAGCGGAATTTTTGCGAATGCGCTTAGAACCCGCGCGACACCACTTCAAAATAGGTCTGCATGTCTCCGGCGCCGCCCTGCCTCGGTTCAAGGCTCAAATCCTGGTAAGCCCGCTCCAGCGCCGCCGGGTCGTAACCCAACTCCGGAAACACGATCACAAGCCGCCGCTTGATCCATTGCCGCGCAAGGCCCTTGTCCATCGGATGCAATTGTTCGCTGCCGAACTTGCTCTTCAAAAAATTCACTACACGCGTTTTCATAAACCCCTTTCTGCCTTTCCTTGTTCAACACCGGCATCACCGGTTGGTTGCGCGAAAAAGCCGCCGCGAACATTCCCCATTCTTGTTTTTTGTCAACCCGCGCGCCTGTTTGCCCGATCACTTTCCCCTTTTCGCGGAGCGCTTTGCGCCCTAATTTCCCTGCGCTGTGGCCTGGCTTGCTTACATGATTTCACGACTGATCGCTTCGGGGATCTACTCGACGCTCGGGAACGTGCGCGTTCTTCACGGCGAGCGGAGCGCGATGCCGGGGCCGTATGTGCTTGCGTCAAACCACATCAGCCACTTCGACCCGCCGCTGCTTTCCGTGGCCACACGGCGCAAGATTGACTGGATGGCGATGAAGGATTTATTTAAACACCCGTTGGCCTCGCTTTACTTGAACACCATCGAGACATTCCCCGTCGACCGCGACAACCTCGACCGCGCCTCGGTGCGCACCGCGCTGCAGCGTCTCAAGAAAGGCCACATCGTGGGCATGTTTCCCGAGGGCGGCATTCGCGCTGGCAGCACTTCAGTCCTTGAAGGCGCACCAATGCGCCCCGGCGCGGGCGCGCTCGCCCACATGGCGGACGTGCCTCTGCTGCCGTGCGTCATCCTCGGCACCGACCGCCTTTACAAGCGGGCCAATTGGCGGATTTTCGGCAGCGTCCCGTTCTGGGTCGGCTTTGGCGAACCGATCCGCCCCGCTTCGGGAATGGACAAGGCGGAAGCCCGTGCATACCTGGAGCGCGAACTTGCTACCGCTTTCAAAAACCTGCTCGCCGAACTGCGCGCGCACTTTCAGCTTTCCGACGCCGACATCCCGAAAACACCGGGCGAGAGGAGGGTGGAGGCATGAAGAAGTTCCTCGCCCGCCGGCTCGATACCACGCGCGACCTAGTGATGTGCCTGATGATGAATGGCATCCACATGCGCCATCATCTCCCGCCCGGAAGCCGGGAGCTATTCAAGCAATACATTGCCGACTGCAACGCGATCACGCCGCAGCAATTTTACGCCGTGGGCCCTGCGGAAATCGTCACGTCCAACGCCGGCCGCACCTTGCATTGGACCAGCCCCGTGCGTACCGAATTCCTGGAAAACAATGTCACACATGTCGATCTCTACCCCTGCGACAAGGGATGGACCGCCCCGACCGTGTTCATGCTGCACGCCCTGATGTCCGTGAGCGATGAGGGCTACAAGCGCTGGGCGAAACGGTTCAATGAGCAGGGCTGGAACGCCTGTTTCATCCACCTGCCGTATCATTACTCGCGGGTGCCGCGCGGGTATTTCAACGGCGAGCTGGCCATTGGGCCTGACCTCGTGCGCACAGGCGAGGGGTTGCGCCAGGGCGTGGTGGAACTGCGCCAGTTGATGGCCCACCTGCGCTCGCTCGGCTGTCCGGGGTTCGGCCTGTGGGCCACGAGCTATGGCGGCTGGATTGGCGCGCTGCTGACGTTTGTGGAACGCGATTTCCGTTTCATCGCGCTCATGTCACCAATTGTGAATGTGCGCCACGCCATTTGGGAAAGCCCGGCCGCGATTTGGGTGCGAAGGCAATTGAGGCGCCACGGCATCACGCCGGAGATGGTCGAAAAACATGCGCACCTCACCTCACCGATGCACAACGTCCCGCTCTGCGGCGGCGACCATGCCATCCTGACCACCGGCCTGCACGACATCACCTCGCGTCCCGAGGACGTGGAGCAACTCCATGAAAAATGGACCGGCTCGGAACTGCGCTTGATCCCGCAGGGGCACTACGGCTACCGCATCATGCCCGACATGCTAAAGCGCCTGATCGAGCGCAGGTTGTTCGCGTGATTTTAAAGTTTGCGCTCAGCTTACCGCGGCATCCCACTGGTGGAAAATCTTGAGGCTGCTGATGGCCAGCTTCAATTCGAACTGGAGCTCGATCAATTTCTCGCGGGTCACCTCCAACTTTGCGTCGCGATAGGCGGCCCACTCGTGGGCGATCTTTTGCAGGCGCTCGTAAGCGGTGGTAATGAGCGTGTGGACGGTGCTGCTCGGTTCCACTTCCTGGAGTTTCGATTCAAACTGCCGCTGTGTCTCTGCCAATTGGGCGAGCAGGATTTTTTCCGAGGGCACGCGGCGGAGTTTGCTGGCGAGGCCCATTTTGCTCAGGAGCCAGATCGTCCACTTGGTGGGGTCGAACTGCCAGGGCTTCACGCCATTACGGTAGTCGTGCTGAAACTCATGGTGATAATTGTGGTAGCCCTCGCCGAAGGTGAAGAGCGCCATGATCCACGAGTCGCGCGCGCTGCAGCGGCTCGAGTAAGGCCGTGAGCCGATGGTATGGCACGCCGAGTTGATGAAAAACGTGCTGTGTTGCACCGCGACCACGCGCGCCACGCCGCCAATCAGGAAAGCGCCCAGCGCACAGGCCGGCCCGCCCCATGCCCAACCGATGGCCGCCGGGAGCACGAAGCTCGCGAAGAAAGCCAGGGGGTGTATGTAGCGGTGCTGCAGGCGCACCAGCGGATCCTGCTGGAGATCGACCACGTTATCGTAGGGCGGCTCGGCGTCCATTTTGAAAAGCAGCCAGCCGATGTGCGCGTGGAAAAAGCCCTTGCTGATGTCGTACGGGTCTTCCTCGTGGTCCACGTGCTTGTGGTGCCGGCGGTGTTCGCAACACCACATGAGCGCCGAGTTTTCAAAAGCCGCCGCGCCGAAAAACAGGGTCAGGAACCGCACGCTCCAATGCGCCTTGAAGGCGAGGTGGGAAAACAGCCGGTGATACCCGAGCGTGATGCTCAGCCCCGTGGCGACGAACAGCACCATGAACATCGTCACCTGGAACCAACTGAGCCCATAGTGCCAGATGTAGGCCGGAACCGCCGTAATCGAAAGCACGAAGGTGCCTATGAGAAATACGCTGGTCTTCCAGTTGATGCGTTCCGATGGGACATTAAAAATTTTCATGAATGGGAAATCAGTTTGTGAGTGCAAACCGTTGGGGGCGGCAATGCGCGCGCAGCAATAGACTGGCAAATGCCACAAATAGCAACGGGAAAATCCGAAAAATCGCGAAAATACGTGTGCCGGCGGGTGGCTGCAAAAAACAGTTATTGTGAAAAAATAGGAAATGCACCTATGGTTGCCCAATGTCGTTTCAAGAATTTGGCCTTACCGAGGAAATCGTGCACGGGGTGCAATCAATGGGTTACATCGACCCCACTCCCATCCAATTGCGCGCATTCCCCGTCGTGCTCAGCGGTCGCGATTTGATCGGGTCCGCGCAAACGGGCACCGGCAAGACCGCGGCGTTCGGCCTTCCCATTTTGTCGAAATTGAAAAACCACGGCAAATGCCGCTGCCTCATCCTCGAGCCCACCCGCGAACTGGCTGCCCAGGTGGAAACGGCGTTCCGCGATTTTGCGCGCTTCACCGATTTGCGCATCGGCCTCATCCACGGCGGCGTCGGCTACGGCAACCAGCGCGACGAATTGAAGCGCGGCATGGACGTCATGGTCGCCACGCCGGGCCGTTTGCTCGACCATATGGAGCAGGGGACGATTTCGCTGCATGACATCAACATCCTCGTGCTCGACGAGGTCGACCGGATGCTCGACATGGGATTCATGCCACAGGTCCGCCGCATCGTCGAAAAATGCCCGAAGGACCGGCAGACACTGTTTTTCTCCGCCACGCTGCCGCCGGAGATCGAGAGCCTCACGAAATGGGTGCTGCGCGATCCTGAGATCATCGAGATCGGCGCTCGCCGTTCGCCCGCCGAGACCATCACGCACGCGTTTTATCCCGTGGCGAAGGACCAGAAATTCGACCTGCTCGTCGCGCTGCTGGAACGCACGAATTTCGACAGCGCGCTCATCTTCTCCCGCACCAAGCACGGGGCCGACAAGATCGCGGGACGCCTGAAATCGACCAATCACTCCGTTGCCGTGCTCCACTCGAACCGCACCCAGCGCGAGCGCGTGGAGGCGCTGGAGGGTTTCAAGACCGGCAAATACGAGGTGATGGTCGCCACCGACATCGCCGCGCGCGGCATCGACGTCGCCGGCGTGAGCCACGTGATCAATTACGACGTGCCGATGCACCCCGAGGATTATGTGCACCGCATCGGCCGCACCGGACGCGCGGAGAAAGTGGGCGACGCATTCACGCTCATCACCGGCGAAGAACTGGACGACGTGCGCGCGATCGAGCGCTTCATCGGCGCGAAAATACCCCGGCTCAAGCTCGACAACTTCCCGTATCTCTACACCGCGCTTTTCAACGAGGAATCCATTGCGCCAGGCGGAGTGCGCGGCGCGAAGACCTTCCGCGGTTTCTCGGCGGGCGGCGGACGTCGCCGCCGCTAAAACCGTTACGAACGCCGCGGGGCGTCCATGTAGCCAGGCTTGTTGTTCAGCGCCTCGACCTGCTCCACGAGCTTGCCCAGCTTGCGGTGGGCGAGTTTTCCCGAGGGGCTTTTCAGCGTGGGCTTGAAGATCACGAGCCACTTTTTTGCGGTCTCGAGCGTCTTGGGGAGCTTGGTCGTGCCGACGCGGTCGCTCAGGTTGTCGAATGCGTCGGCGAGTTTTGCGATCTGGATCGCCTCGGGGGCGCGCTTGAGGCGGCGCTCGTAATCCTTCTCGCGCAATTTCTTCGAGAGCATTTTATTTTTCGTGAGCAGGATCACGTACTTCGCCACGCGCATGCCGAAAATCTCCGCGATTTCGTCGTGGTCGGTGTTCGTGTCCTCGATCACGTCGTGCAGCAGGGTTGCGGTGAGCACATCCTGGTCGTTCACCCTGAAAAGATGGCGGGTGATGAGCGTCACGCGGGCCACGTGGGCGAAATAGGGGGTCATGCCGTCGGCCCGGCGCTGGTCGCTGTGCTTGCGCGCGGCATAGCTCGCCGCCTTCAACATGAGCTGGATGGGATCGTCAATCATTGTAAAACAGGCGTCGTCATGGGGCGCTCGCGGATTCGCTCCACCGCCCAGCGCGCATGCTCGCAGATAAGCGGCTCGAGGTCGAGCGCGGCTTTTTCGAGCGCGGGAAGATCCTCCGGCGTCCCCACGTTGCCCAGCGCCACGCAGACATTGCGCAAAAACCCCCGCCGCTTGATCCGCTTGATCGGCGATTTGCGAAACAGCGTGCGGAATTGTTCGTCGGTGAGCTCGAGAAAATCGCGCAGCCGCATTTGCGCCACGGCGTCCCGCATGGCGAAGGCCGTCTCGCCCGCCTGGCGCGCGAAACGATTCCACGGGCAAGCGGCGAGGCAATCGTCGCAACCGTAAATGCGATCACCGATCAGGGGGCGCAATTCCCCGGGGATGCTCCCTTTCAGCTCGATGGTGAGATATGAGATGCACCGGCGAGCATCGAGCTGGTAGGGGGCGGTGATCGCCGCCGTGGGGCACGCGTCGATGCAGCGCGTGCAGCTCCCGCAATGGTCGCGCTCCGGCGCGTCCGCTTCCAGATCGAGCGTCGTCAAAATCTCCGCGAGAAAAAACCAGGTGCCGAGGTTCCGGTTGATGAGCATCGTGCTCTTGCCGTGCCATCCCGCGCCCGCGACCGCCGCGAAATCCCGCTCCAGCACAGGGCCTGTATCGACGTAGCATTTTTGCAAACCGCCATGCCCGCGCAAAAATTCGTCGAGGGCGTCCAATTTTTCCTCGATGATCCCGTGGTAATCATCGCCCCATGCGTAGCGCGCGATGCGCGGGGCTGCGTCATTCGGGCCCTGAAAATAGTTCATGCCCAGGACAATGATCGATTTCGCCCCCGGCAGCACAAGCTGCGGGTTCACGCGTCGTTCCTTGTTGCGCTCCATCCATGCCATTTCGCCCGCGCGGCCCTGGCCGAGCCATGCCTCGAATTCCCCGGCATGCGGCGGCGCGCCGCATTTCGCCACGCGGCAAATATCGAAGCCGAGCTTCTTCGCCCCGGCAGCCAGCGCCTCCTTCGTCATGGCGGAAGATTACATCAAACCAACCGGCGCGCCTGTGAAATAATCGCCTGCGCGACCTCCTCGTGCGTTTTGGCGCTCGTGTCGACGGTGTAATTCGCGGCCGCGCGGTAAAGCGGTTCGCGTTCCGAGAGGAGGTTGTGGATCGTTTCGCGCGGGTTCGGCGTCTGCATCAGCGGGCGTTTGGTGCCGCGCGAGATGCGCTCGAAAAGCACCTCTTCGCTCGCCGTGAGCCACACGATGCAGCCGAGCTCCCGGAGCAGTCCTACGTTTTCTTCGCGCAGGATGATGCCGCCGCCGGTCGAAATCACGAGTCCGCTGTTTCCCAGCAGCGAGTGGAGCGCAGCCGTCTCCTGGTCACGGAAATAATCCTCACCGCGGCTTTTGAATATCTCCGTGATCTGGAGCCCGGTGTGCTGAACGACGAGATGGTCGGTGTCCGCGAGCGCAAAACCGATCTGCTGGGCAATGATGCGGCCCACCGACGATTTGCCGCTCCCCATGAAGCCAATGAGGACAATGTTCTTGGGAACGGGGGAAATTTCCACAACTCAAGACTGCATACTGCTTATTTGAGCGTCAACAAATACGCATATCCAATACGCATTTAACTAATGCGCGTCACGTTCCGGGCTTTTGCCCCCTTGTCATCGTTGTAAAGTTCGTATTCGACAAGGTCGCCTTCGTTCAACGTCTTGAATCCATCAATTTGAATGACAGAAAAATGGACGAAGATATCCGTCGGAATATCTGGATCCACGATGAATCCGAACCCCTTTTTTTCGTTAAACCATTTTACCGTTCCTCTCGCCATAAATACTCGCCTCGCCTCGTTGTTTTAATTTAACCCTGCTGGAACCGGGGGGGACTCCAGCGATGGCCGGAGATTACTGATTTTCCGCCTTTAGGTCAACATCCTGCATTAAGATTTTCTCATGGGCGATTTTACGCCTTTACAAGGGGCGCAATGTCGGAAAACTTCAGGCTTTTAGCACAATGAACACCGACAAACCTCTCGTTTCCATCGTCATGGGCAGCAAGTCCGATTGGGACACCATGAAATCCACGGTCGATACCCTCAACCAGCTTGGCATCCCCAACGAATACCGCGTGGCTTCCGCGCACCGCACGCCGGATATCGTGGTAAAACTTGCCCGCGAAGCGGCGGATCGCGGTGTGAAAGTCTTTATCGCCGCTGCCGGTGGCGCCGCGCACCTGGCCGGCGTGGTCGCCGCCTATACATGGCTGCCCGTCCTTGGGGTCCCGATCGAGAGCAAATCGCTCAAGGGCCTCGACTCGCTTCTTTCCATGGTGCAGATGCCGCCCGGGATTCCCGTGGGCACACTGGCCATCGGCACGCCTGGGGCGAAAAACGCCGCGCTCTTTGCCGCCGCCATCATCGCCGTGGACAATGCGGAGGTGCGCAAGGCATTGCTCGCGTTCCGTGAAAAACAGACCGCCGAGGTCGCCGCGGTCACGCTCCCGTAATTTCCCCCGGCTTCCCGCACAGCATGGAAACCGTAATCAGCGCGGACGCCGTGGAGCGCGCTGTGAGCCTCCTTGCGGACGGCGAACCGGTCGCGCTGCCCACGGAGACTGTTTACGGCCTCGCCGCCGATGCCACGCGCCCGGAGGCCGTGCTGAAAATCTTCGAGGCAAAGGAGCGCCCGTTTTTCGACCCGCTGATCGTGCATCTGCCGGAGGCGGGCTGGCTCGACCGCGTGACGCGCGACCGCCCGTTGCTTGTGGAAAAGCTCGCGGAGGCATTCTGGCCGGGGCCGCTCACGCTCGTGCTGCCGCGCCGGGAGATCATCCCCGACGTCGTCACCTCGGGGCTCAATACCGTCGCCGTGCGGATGAGCGCCCATCCGCTTTTCCGGGAAGTCGCCTCCCGTTTCGGCAAACCGCTTGCCGCTCCGAGCGCGAACCGCTTTGGCTGCATCAGCCCCACCGCCGCCGCGCACGTGATGGCGGAACTGGGCGGCCGCATCCCGCTCATTCTCGATGGCGGGCCAACCGATTTCGGGGTGGAATCGACCATCGTCGCCATCGACGGGAACTGCATCAAAATCCTCCGCAGCGGCCCCGTGACCTCCGATGCGCTCGCAAAATTCGGCGAGGTTATTTTTGAAAAGCGGGGGGATTCGCCGATCGCCCCCGGCCAGTTGCAAAGCCATTACGCGCCGCGCACGCGCACGCGGATCGTGGCGTCCGCACGCGATTTTATTCCCGAGGCCGGCCAGCGCCGCGGGCTGCTCGCGTGGAATCCGCCGCCCGACAACGATGTTTTCGCGACCGTCGAAATCCTCAGCGCCACGCAAAACCTCCGCGAAGCCGCCGCCAATCTCTTTGCCGCAATGCGACGGCTCGACGAAGCGGCGCTGGATGTAATCGTGGCCGAGCGAGTTCCCGAGGAAGGCCTTGGTATCGCGATCATGGACCGTTTGCGAAAGGCCTCCGCCAATGGCTGAGCCGGCGAACGACCAGCGGGATGCAAAGAAAATGGCCGCGCGTTCCACCGGTGTGGTGAGCCTGGCCATCATGTCCAGCCGCGTGCTCGGGCTGGTGCGTGAAACAATATTCAACGCAATGTTCGGCGCGGGCGGGAATCTCGATATGTATGTCACCGCGTTCCGCGCGCCGAACCTCCTGCGCGACCTCTTTGCGGAGGGGGCGCTCTCCACGGCGTTCATCACCACCTTTTCCAAAAAAATCGCCACTGAGGGCGACGCCTCCGCGTGGCGGCTGGCGAACAAGGTGGGCACCCTCTCCCTGTTCGTAATGAGCGGCATCACACTCCTGGGCGTGGTGTGTGCGAAGCCGCTGATTTCCGTGCTGGGGAGCGGATTCAACGCGGACAAGGAAGCCGTGACCGCGCACCTCACCGCGGTGATGTTTCCGTTCATCCTCATGGTATCCGTCTCCGCGCTGTTGATGGGGATGCTCAACGCAAAACTCGTCTTCGGATGGCCGGCGGTTTCCTCCTCGTTTTTCAATATCGGCTCGATTATCAGCGGCGTGATTTGCGCCTATCGCATCGAACCGCAGGCGCATTTGTTGCATCCGCAATTCACCTCGAAGGCGCTGCTCGGCCTGGCCTTCGGCGTGCTAATCGGCGGTTTTCTTCAACTCCTCGTCCAGATCCCGCCGCTGTTCCGCATCGGATACCGACCGCGCTTTGACTTCCATTGGCGGGACGAAGGCGTCTCGACCGTGCTGCGCATCATGGCCCCGGCGGTGATCGCCGCGAGCGCGGTGCAGGTGAACGTGATGGTGAACACCTCCTTCGCCACGCATTGCGAACCGGGCTCGGTGGTGTGGCTGAACAACGCTTTCCGCCTGATGCAACTTCCGCTCGGCATTTTCGGCGTCGCCATCGGCACCGTGACCCTCCCGCTGCTCTCCCAAAGTGCGGCGCTCGGGCGCGGGGATGATTTTCGCTCGACTCTCGCGCGCGGGATGCGGCTCGTCTTTTTGCTCACAGTCCCGGCTACGC
>DASZPK010000734.1:0-3848 GCA_035550335.1 Chthoniobacteraceae bacterium
TGGAGGGATGTTATGATACCGCGCTACATTGAACTTCATGCGCGCAGCGCCTTCAGTTTTTTGCGCGGCGGCGCGTTTCCGGAGGAATTGGCGGAGTGCGCGGCGGAACTCGGCCTCCCCGCGATGGCGGTGTGCGACCGCGACGGCGTTTACGGCACGCCGCGTTTTCACAAGGCCGCGAAGGAAGCCGGCATCAAGCCCATCGTCGGCGCGGAACTGACGCTCGACGACGGCAGCGTGCTTCCCGTGCTCGTCGCAAGCCGCGCCGGTTACAAAAATCTCTGCCGGCTCATCACGCGCGCGAAGCTCCGCGGCACGAAGGAACACGCGCCCGTGAAATGGACGGAACTCGCGGAGTTTTCCCAAGGCCTCGTGGCATTGACCGGCGACGAGGAAGGCCCCGTGCGCCGATGCATCGAACGCGATGACCACGCTGCCGCGCTCGCCAGCGCGCAAAAACTCATCGCTACCTTCGGAAAGGAAAACGTCTTCGTGGAAGTCCAGCGCCACCTTTGCCGCGGCGAGGAATTCACCAACGACCGCCTTTTCTCACTCGCGGAAACGCTCCGCCTCCCCGCACTCGCCACCAACGGCCCGATTTACGCCCGGCCCGAACAGCGCCGCGTGCTCGATGTTTTTACCTGCGCGCGCAATCACACTCATCTCGATGCTGCGGGACGCCTCCTGTCGGCGAACGACGAACGGTACCTCAAATCCGCGGCGCAAATGGCGCGGCTTTTTGCCGACCGCGCCGATGCGTTGGAAAACAGCGCGCGCCTCGCGGAGCGTCTCGATTTCACGCTCGAGAAACTCGGCTACCAATTTCCATCCTATGATGTGCCGCGCGGCGAGACCATGGATTCCTACCTCCATAAAATGACGATGGCCGGCGTCCGCACCCGCTACACGCGCATGAATGCAAGGACCTATCGCCAGGTCAAAAAGGAACTGGCGTTGATCCAAAAGCTCGGGTTCAGCGGCTATTTCCCCATCGTCTGGGACATCATTAACTTCTGCCGCGAACATGACATCCTCGTGCAGGGCCGCGGCAGCGCGGCGAACAGCGTAGTCTGCTACGCGCTGGGGATCACCGCGTGCGATCCGATTGCCTACGACCTGCTGTTCGAGCGTTTTTTGACCGAGACCCGCGAGACTTGGCCCGACATCGACCTCGACCTTCCCAGCGGCGACAAGCGCGAAAGCGTGATTCAGGAAATTTACCGCCGCTATTCGCCCAACGGCGCCGCCATGACCGCGAACGTCATCACCTTCCGCGGGCGCTCCGCGATGCGCGAGATCGGCAAGGCGCTGAATTTTTCAGCCGATACGCTCGACCGTTTCTCGAAGCTTTTCGGCAACGGCGATTTCCCGCACACGATGCAGCTCGATTCGCAATTGCGCCAGGCCGGCATGCCGCCGGAACATCCGCGCACGCGAGCGGCGGTCGATCTCTATAAGCGGATCTATGGATTGCCGCGCCACCTCGGCCAGCACAGCGGCGGGATGATCATTTACCAGGGGCAGCTCGACTCCATCGTGCCGCTGGAAAATGCCTCCATGCCGGGCCGGGTGGTGGCGCAATGGGACAAGGACGACTGCGAAGACCTCAAAATCATCAAGGTCGATTTCCTCGGCCTCGGCATGATGGCGGCGCTTCACGAGACTTTCCAGCTCTGCGCCGCGCGGGGCCACCCGGTGGAGCTGCACCAGATTCCATCCGATGACGCGCCGACTTACGACCTGATGTGCGCCGCCGACACCATCGGCACTTTCCAAGTCGAGAGCCGCGCGCAAATGGCCACGCTGCCCCGGTTGAAACCGAGGAGGTTTTACGACGTGGCGATCCAGGTCGCGATCATCCGGCCGGGTCCCATCGAGGGGGGCATGCTGAATTCCTACCTCGCCCGCCGCATGGGAAAGGAGGAGGTGACTTACTACGACGATCGCTTGAAAAAGGTATTGGGGCGCACGCTCGGCATCCCGCTGTTCCAGGAGCAACTGCTGAAAATGTCGATGGTCATGGCCGATTTCAGCGGGAGTGAAGCGGAGGAACTGCGCCGCGCGCTCAGCTTTCATCGCTCGCAGGAAAAAATGAACAAGGTCTGCATCAAGCTCCGCGCCAGCATGGAACGAAAACAGGTCGCGCCCGATGTGATCGAAAAAGTCATCCAGGCCGTGCAGTCCTTCGCCGTGTACGGTTTCCCCGAGAGCCACGCAATTTCCTTTGCGCTGCTGGCCTACGCCAGTTGCTGGTTGAAAGTGCACCGCGCGCCGGAATTTTACACTGCGTTGTTAAACAACCAGCCGATGGGATTTTATTCGCCCGACACGCTGGTGAAGGATGCGCGGCGGCGCGGCGTCCGCACACTCCACGTCTGCGTGCGGGAATCGCAGTGGTTTTGCACGATCGGCGCGGACGGCTCCATCCGCCTCGGGCTTTGCTATGTGCGCGGCATTGCGCGGGAAGAGGGCGCGCGCATTTTGCAGGCCCGCGACGCAGCGCCCTTCGCTTCGCTCGCCGATTTCCAGCTCCGCACCCGCGTTTCAAAAAGCGGCCTGCGCACGCTTGCCCGGACCGGCGCGCTCAATTGCCTCGCCCAGCACCGTCGCGTGGCGCAATGGCAGGTCGAGACGGCGCGCGACCCGGATGACTTGTTCGCGCATGTGGAACCCAAAGGCCCCGCCCCGCTCGCGCCGATGACGCCCGTCGAGCGCACGCAATCCGATTACAGCGGCACCGGCCTCACCACGGGAAGCCACCCGATGGCCCTGATCCGCGGCCAACTCCCAAGCGCCTGGCGCGCCGCCGATCTTGTGCACGCGGCAAACGGCGCCCTGCTGCAAATCGCAGGCATGGTGATCTGCCGCCAGCGTCCCGGCACCGCGAAGGGCTTCGTCTTCATCAGCCTCGAGGACGAAACCGGCG
Source organism: Chthoniobacteraceae bacterium (assembly GCA_035550335.1). Taxonomy (GTDB): domain Bacteria; phylum Verrucomicrobiota; class Verrucomicrobiia; order Chthoniobacterales; family Chthoniobacteraceae; genus DASZPK01. The sequence continues at coordinate 2,927 of DASZPK010000734.1, forward strand.
TCGCCAACGCCGTCGTAACCCCGCAATTATTTGAAAAGCAACGCCTCCGGATTTCCGAGGAGCCCTTCCTCGAGATCGAGGGCCTCCTTCAGAACGTGAATGACGTGATTCACGTGAAAGCCACTCGCATCACACCCCTGAAGTTCGGCGAACTGGCGTCCCCGGCCTCCCACGATTTTCGTTAATGCCCCTGGACAAATCCAGACCCCTCCCCTCTTCCGATCCCTGTGGGGAACATGAAAGCCAAACTCATCAACCAGACCGGGGAAAAAAGGTGGGCGCTCATTTTTGACAAGGGCGACGAAATCGTGGAGACGCTCACTGCGTTTGCAAAGGAGCAGAAGCTGGATGCGAGTCATTTCACCGGCATCGGCGCTTTCGACCACGTCACGCTCGGGTATTTCGACCGGGCGCGCAAAGACTACGAACATATCCCCATCGAGGAGCAGGTCGAAGTGCTTTCCCTCATCGGAGATATTGCGGTCAATGAAAAATCCGAACCCGTCATCCACATGCATGCGGTGCTCGGCAAACGTGATGGCACCGCGCACGGAGGCCACGTCTTGAAGGCAAAGGTCTGGCCGACCATCGAGTTGATCGTGAGCGAGTCCCCGGAACATTTGCGGCGCAAATTCGATCCCGAAACCCATCTCCCGTTGATCGACCTGAGCGCCTGAGCGCCGGGGCGTTCCATACGCTCTTCCGTATCGCGAAATGCGATTCACAGTACGAACTACTGCTTCGAAATCCATTTTCAAAAACCGGAGAATCTTCCAATGAACGACAAGCTTCCACTTCATGAGCAGAGCGCCGTTGATTTGCCGCACCTGCCGAAAGATGGCACCCATGAAATAGCCCACGACCTGGCTTACAGGCGGCTGGCAATGGTGAACGTCATATTCCAAGGCAGGCACGGCGCGGG
>DASZPK010000735.1:0-4177 GCA_035550335.1 Chthoniobacteraceae bacterium
AGACGCCATCGCGGGCTTGACGCATACGGTTGAATCCCGTTTCTTCCCGGCACGCCGGAAATCATGCATCATCCGCAACCGAATCGATTTTGGATCATCCTCATCCTGGGCTCGCTCTCGACGATCAGCCCGTTTGCGATCGATATGTACCTGCCGGCGTTTCATGGGATTGCGGACGCGCTGAACACCACGCCGGCGCGGATTTCGCTTTCCATCTCCAGCTACTTCGCGGGGCTGGCGGCGGGGCAGTTGGTTTACGGGCCGCTGCTTGACCGGTTTGGGCGCAAACCGCCGCTTTACGCGGGGCTGGCGCTATTCATCGTGGCGTCGCTGCTCTGCACGCAGGCGCGCTCGGTGGAATGGCTCGTGACGCTACGCTTCGTGCAGGCGATTGGCGGCTGTGCGGCGCAGGTCTCGGCCATGGCGATGGTGCGCGATTTTTTCCCGGTGCATGAAACGGCCAAAATCATTTCGCTGCTGATCCTGATCCTCGGCGTATCGCCGCTCTGCGCACCCACGGTCGGCGGGTTCATCTCGAAGCATCTCGGATGGCAGTGGGTGTTCCTCATCCTTGCTCTATTTGCCGCGCTGAATGTGGCGATTTGCTTCTGGTATCTGCCCGAAGGGCATGAAGCGGATCGAAGCGTCTCGCTGCATCCCGAGCCGATTGCGCGCAATTACTGGGAGGTGCTGAAGGAGAAGCAATTCCTTATCTATATTCTCTCCGGCTCGCTTTCGTTCTCCGGCTTGCTGGTGTACGTGGCGGGGTCGTCGATCATTTTCATGGATGGCTTCCACGTCAATGCGGACACGTTCAGTTGGATTTTCGCCGGGCTGGCGGTGGGGTTCATCGGCAGCAACCAGATCAATGTGCTGCTGCTGAGGAAATTCACCAGCGAGCAGATTTTCCGCGTGGCGCTTTTGGTGGAATGCCCGGTCGCGCTGGTATTCCTGGCCGGCACATGGCTCGGCTGGTTCGGGTTGGCGCCGACGATTGCATTCCTGTTCATTGTGCTCTCGAGCCTTGGGCTTGCGTTTCCGAATGCCGCCGCTCTCTCACTCGCGCCGTTTGACCACAATATCGGCAGCGCTTCCGCCATGTTGGGGGCCGTGCAGATAGGCGTCTCGGGCCTCGCCTCGGCCAGCGTGGGGATTTTTAACTCGCACAGCATGCTTCCCGTGGCGCTGATTCTTTGCGTGACCTCATGGATCGGGCTCGCGATCCTGCTCCTCGGCAGACGGAGCATGGGACAAATCCGCTTCGTCGAGGAAAAAGGGGCGCACCCGCTCGGGCATTGATGTCGCTTGCCTGCGCGCGGGGTTTTTGATTCATTCCAATCGGTTCGAGAAAAATCCGCGTCATGCGATTCCTGCGATACTTTCTGGTCGTCGTCACGCTCTGCGCCGCTGGCTCCGCATTCGCGGAGGAAGGAGTCCCGAAAATCGTCAGCGAAGGATTCGAGATTTACCAAAAATACGACAACAAGGCCGCGGTCGCGACCTGGCTCAAGAATTCGCCGGTGGGGACCGATGCCAACAACGCGAAGGTTGCCGACACTCTTTCCCAGATCGAAACCGCCTACGGGCGCGTGCTCGGTTTCGAACTGATCCGCGTGGTGAATCTCACGCCGTCGATGCGGCGCGTGTATGTGCTGATCCGCTACGAGAGGGGGCCGGCGTACGCATCATACGATTGTTATTTCGTCCAGGGGGCATGGATCATCAGCGGGCTGGATTTCAATACGAAGATGAATGAAATCCTGCCGTCGAATATCCTCGGCGGCAACTGAGCCCTGAACGATGAAATACATTCTCGCCCTCGACCAAGGCACGACCAGTTCGCGCGCGATTGTTTTTGACCGCGAGGGGGCGATCTGCGGGGTGGCGCAACAGGAGTTCCGGCAGATTTTTCCGCAGCCGGGCTGGGTGGAACATGACGCGGAGGAAATCTGGGCGTCGCAGCATGCGGTGGCGGCGGAGGCGGTGCAGCGCGCAAAAATCACGCAGGGCGAACTCGCCGCCATCGGCATCACGAACCAGCGCGAGACGACGATCATCTGGGACCGCGAAACCGGCGCGCCCGTCTACAACGCCATCGTGTGGCAGGACCGGCGCACGGCCGCGATTTGCGAGCGGCTTGCCTCCGTGGGGCTCGCGACGATGTTCCAGGAAAAAACCGGGCTGGTGATCGACCCCTATTTTTCGGGTACCAAAATAAAATGGCTCCTCGACAATGTGCCCGAAGTGCGGGAGCGGGCGGACGAAGGGAAGCTCGCTTTCGGCACGGTCGATTCGTGGCTTGTGTGGAAATTGAGCGGGGGAAAGCGGCACGTCACCGATGTCTCAAATGCATCCCGCACGTTGTTGTTCAACATCCATACCGGCGAATGGGACCACGACCTGCTCGCCGCACTCGATATTCCGCGCTCGCTCCTCCCGCAGGTCGTGCCCTCCAGCGAGATGGTGGCCGCGACGGGGCAGGGGACTTTCATGCCGGGCGTGCCGATCTCGGGAATGGCGGGCGACCAGCAGGCGGCGCTGTTCGGCCAGGCCTGTTTCCAGCCCGGGATGGCGAAGAACACATACGGTACCGGTTGTTTTATGCTCATGTCCACCGGCCCGCAGGTGCGCGTATCGGGGAACCAGCTTCTCTCCACCGTGGCGTGGCGCACGGGCGGCGTGACGGAATACGCGCTGGAGGGAAGCGTCTTCATCGCCGGCGCGGTGGTGCAATGGCTGCGCGACGGGCTGGGAATCATCAAAAATTCGCCCGATGTGGAGGCGCTTGCGGCAAGCGTGCCGGACAACGGCGGTGTTTATCTCGTGCCGGCGTTCTCCGGCCTTGGCGCGCCGCATTGGGACCCGTATGCGCGCGGGTCGATTTCCGGGCTTACGCGGGGCGCAACGGCGGCGCACATCGCGCGCGCGGCGCTCGAATCGATTGCCTACCAGAGCCACGACGCCCTCAAGGCGATGGAGCGCGATTCGGGGACGACCTTGAAGGAACTGCGCGTGGACGGCGGGGCGTCGCTCAACAACCTGCTGATGCAATTTCAGGCCGACCTCCTGCAAGTGCCCGTGGTGCGGCCGAAGATCACCGAGACCACCGCCCTTGGCGCGGCTTACCTGGCCGGGCTGGCGGTGGGATTTTGGTCGGGACGCGACGAAATCGCCGGGCAATGGAGCGTGGACCGGCGGTTTGAGCCGGAACGGAAGTTCAGCGAGATGGAAAAACTGCGCGGGGAATGGGGGCGCGCGGTCGAGCGCGCAAAAGGCTGGGAGCACGCCAGGTAACACAAAGTAATGCAACGCGAAAACGCCCTCGAACAAGCGCGCACCGCGAGCGGGCCGTGGGATTTCCTCGTCATCGGCGGCGGCGCGACCGGCCTCGGCACGGCGGTGGATGCCGCTTCGCGCGGCTACCGCACACTGCTGGTCGAGCAGCACGATTTTGCTAAAGGCACCTCAAGCCGCAGCACGAAGCTTGTGCACGGTGGTGTGCGCTATCTCCAGCAGGGGAACATTTCGCTCGTCCTCGAGGCGCTGCACGAGCGCGGGCTGCTTTGCGAAAACGCGCGCCACCTCGTGCATCATCTTTCGTTCATCGTGCCGGTCTACAGTTGGTGGGAAGGGCCGTTTTACGGCATCGGGCTGAAGATTTACGACCAGCTCGCCGGTAAACTCGGCCTCGGCGCGTCGCGCATCCTCTCGCGCGAGGAGACCATCGCGCACATTCCCACCATCGAGCAGGAGGGGCTGCAGCGCGGCGTTTCATATTACGACGGCCAGTTTGACGACTCGCGCATGGCCGTGAACCTCGCGCAAACATTGTTTGACAACGGCGGACTCGCCTTGAATTACGCCAAGGTCACCGGTCTCCTGCGGAAAAACGGCTTCGTATGTGGCGCGCGCGTCCGCGACGAGGAATCCGGCGGTGAATTCGAAATCCAAGCCAGGGTAGTCGTCAACGCCACCGGTGTCTTCTGCGACGAATTGCGCCGCATGGACGAGCCGGGCGTGAAGGGGATCATCGCCGCCAGCCAGGGCGCGCACCTCGTGCTCCCGAAATCATTCCTGCCCGGCGACAGCGCCATCATGGTTCCGCATACGCCCGATGGTCGCGTGCTATTCGTCGTCCCATGGCACGACCACGCCATCGTCGGCACGACGGACATCG
>DASZPK010000736.1:0-2854 GCA_035550335.1 Chthoniobacteraceae bacterium
CGGGCTCGTTGCGAAAATCGCGCCCGAAATCGTGCGCGGCCACATCGGCGAGGTTTTCCAGCGCCTGCTCGAGGAACTCCGCCGATTTTTCATCGACTCCTTTTTGCGGGCCGTACACGCGCGTCGCGCCATTGGCGCCGAGCAGCGGATTGCGCACATCGCACGCCGCCACGATTTCCGGCATCGCCGGCACATTCCCCATGCGGATCGAAGTGAGCGCAAGCAGCGAGGCCGGGACCGCCCGCAATTCCTCGCCATCGCTCGTGAGAAACCGGTAGCCGAGCGCCGCCGCCATTCCGATGCCGCCATCATTCGTCGCGCTCCCGCCGAGCCCCACGAGGATGCGCTTCGCCCCGCGCGCGATGGCATCGCGGATCAATTCGCCGGTGCCGAACGTCGAGGCCTCCAGCGGATTTCGTTCCTCCTTTTTCAAATGCCTCATCCCCGAAGCTTCGCACATCCCGATGACCGCGGCGGATTCCTTCGCCAGCCACAAATATCGCGCCGCGATGATTCTCCCGAGCGGGTCGCGCGCATTGAGATGCATCCATTCGCCGCCCCGCGCGGCGTGGATCGCCTCCATCGTTCCCTCGCCTCCGTCCGCAACCGGCATTTCCACGATCGTCGCGCCGGGAAATGCCTGCGCAACACCGCGATGAATCGCGCGCGCGGCTTCCGCGGCGCTGAGCGAACCTTTGAGTTTGTCGGGAGCTACGAGGATGCGCATGCAATATTTTCCCTCAAAAATCCCAGGATCACCTCCCTCACTTCCGGCGTGATCACATTGCGCGACCCATGCGCCGCCCCTTTCACGACGTGCAGCGCGGATCGCGCACCCGCTTTTTTCAGCGCCTTGTGCATCAGTTCGCTTTGTTGCAATGGCACCACCGGATCGGAGTCCCCATGAATGAAAAGGAACGGCGGCGCGGCTGTATGAACATGGTTTAACGGGCTCGCCTCGATGTACCGCTCCGGCGTGCCGCCGAGGAAACGCACGGCGGCGCTTGATTCGCGCTGCCCGGGCTTCGCGGGCATCCGCAAAAAATCGTGCACGCCAAAAAGATCGCACACCGCGCAGACTGCGCTGGAAAAGCCCCCCCACCCGCCATCGCCCTCGAATTTCCCCGCCGGCGTGAGCCCCACCATCGCGGCAAGATGTCCGCCGGACGACGCCCCCATCGCGCCGATGCGCCGTGGATCGATGCCGTATTCCCCCGCATGCGCGCGCAGGAAACGCACGGCGCACTTGCAATCCTCGAGCGCCGCGGGAAATTGCGCCTCGCCGCTCAACCGGTAATCAATGCTCGCCGCCGCAAAACCGTGCGCCGCATAATAACAAACCGCCGGAACCCCATCCGCCTTTGAGCCGCTCTCCCACGCCCCGCCATGCATGTATACGAACGAGGGGAGCGGAGCGCCCGGATCGCGTTTTTTCGGGAGAGCGAGATCGAGCAGCAGTTTGCGCCCGGCTACTGCGCCATAAGGCACATCGCGCAACAACTCCACATCGGGCGAAATTTCCAGCGGGTAATGGGACATCAGGCCCGCATCCTACGTTCCTGATTTCCTGATTTCCAGATTCAATCCGCCATTGCTACTGCTGCAACCCAAGCTTTTTCAACTTCGGCGCAATTACCATCGAGCAATACGGATTCTGCCCCTTGTTGAGCCGGTAATAATCCTGGTGATAATTCTCCGCCGGGTAGAAATCCCCCGCCTTCGTGATCTCCGTCACAACCGGGTCCTCGAAAATTTTCGAGGCCTCCTCCTTCGATTTCTCGGCGATCTTCCGCTGCTCCTCGGTGTTGTAAAATATCGCGGAACGATATTGCGTCCCCTGGTCCGCCCCCTGGCGGTTCAATGTGGTGGGATCATGCGCGTGCCAGAAGACCTGGAGGATTTTTTCGAGGCTGGTTTTCTGGGGATCGAACACAATCTGCGATACCTCGGCGTGGCCGGTGGTGCCGGTGCAAACCATCTCGTAGCTCGGATTCTTCGCAGTCCCTCCCATGTAACCCGAGGTCACGGAAACCACGCCGGGCTGCTGCTGGAAGATCGCCTCGGTGCACCAGAAACAGCCGGCCCCGAGCGTGATCACTTCATCCCCGGGCGGCACTTTCGGCATGGGAGCGGGGGCTTCGGGATCGGTCGAGGTATTCATAGGCTTTTTGTCTTGTGAGCAGGCAGTCGAAAGCATCGCCACGAGGGCAATGCAGAATAAGGCGGTCGATTTCATGGTTAGTTCATTGGAATATACGCCGGATTTGGCGCGATGGATTCCTCGAATTGAGGGGCCGCATGGGCCCATGGGGCTTATAGGCCTATTTCGGGATCACAAGGGTCATCCCCGGCTTCAGTTTCGCGGAGCCCTTGAGCTTGCTGTAGTTCGCCTGCTCGATGTCCTTCCAGCGGGCGGAATTTTTGTAAAATTTGCGCGCGATGGAGGCCAGCGTGTCGCCCGACATCACCATGTAGGTCGTGCCGCCGGCGGGGACGGTGTCCTCATGGGAACTGCCGCTCGATTGCGAACCAGTGTCGCGCTGCGCGGGCGCGCGCGAAGCAGCTGCGCGTAACTCATTGACCTGTTTCTGCAAGGCAATATTCGCGTTTTCGAGTTTTGCCGCGTCCGCCTGCGGCATGAACGCGCCGCTCCCGAGGGTGGAAGCGTATTCCCTCTCGTCCTTTTTCATGTCGGCTATGGCATCCTTGGCGTGCGGGCCATCCGGCTTCAAGTCGAGGTAGCGCTGGTAGTGGTGCATAGCGGCCAGCGGATTTTTCAGCTTCTCGTCGTAGAGTTGGGCGAGCTTGTAATGCACATCCGCCGTGGCGGGCGTGCCATCGATGGCGGCCTCGT
>DASZPK010000737.1:0-4415 GCA_035550335.1 Chthoniobacteraceae bacterium
CTTCGCGACCGACCATCGAAATCCCGCCCGCGCATCGCTCCCGGCGTGTTGAACAGCGACGAGGCGCCCGGCTGACCTGCTTCTCCCCCCTTTGAATCTTCTTCAGCGCCTGGGCACACCGCCTGCCACGCCCGCGCAAAATCCAAACGGCCTTCCCGAAAAAAACCCGCGCTTTTTGCCCCCGTTTGGCGTCTAATCTCCCAGGCATCCAATGAGAACTCGAAAAGCCAATCCTAACCCGGCGGCCAAGTCGCTCGTACGTGGCGTCATTCCTCCGGTCTCCAATGATGCCACCCCGAGCCCCCCGCCGCCCACTGCGCCGATTCCACCGCCGCTTCCTACCATGCCTCCGCCCGTAGGGGTGCCGCCCACCATTGTCCTTGGTTGCAGGGATTGAACGCGATGAAACCTCCCGCCCCAAACACCATGAAAATGATCGTCGCCGTCATGGCCCCGGCTGCCTTGATCGCATCGCTCCAATCGAGAGCCCCGGCTGCCGGTCTGCTGGCTCCCGACAAGCCAAATGGGATGGAAACGCGCGGCATGACCGCCTCCTCTTCCCCTCCCGCAACCCCTGCGCCCTCGCCCGTCCCTTTCCTTCCGGGCACCATCATCTCCATCAGCGGCATGCGCCGGTAACGAGAATGAAAAACGCCGCAAAAACACTCATTACGCTCGTCGCCCCGGCGGCATTGATCGCCTCGCCAGCCGCGGCACGCACAGCGGTTCGCCCCACTGGCCAGGCGCCGGCCACTCGCGATGCCACTCCCTCCGCCACCCCTCCGCCGGTTCCCGCCCTCCCGTCTGATCCGATGCCCTTTCCGCCCAATGGGATAATCCGAACCGTGCATGGGCTGCGCCGGTAAGCACGATGAAAAACACCGTCAAAACGCTCTTGACCCTCGTCGCCCCCGCCGCACTGGCATCATCCATTCCCACTGCTCCGCCAGGACCCGCCCCTGGCACAAGGGATGCCACCTCCTCCGCATCGCCCGTTCCAACCCCCACGCCGGTTCCACCATCGGTCGACCCAACCTTTATTCGCGCCGTAAAAGGCTTGCGCGGCTGATGATGAAAAACATTGTCAAACTCCTCGTGACCGCCACGCCCGCCGCGCTGATCGTTTCATCGGGTTGCGCGCAAGGATCGAGCATCGCCCCGCAGCCGGTCGCACCACATGGAATCAACCCGCTCGGCAACAGCTCCTCTTCCTCTCCCGTCCCCACCCCCTCGCCATCGCCGGTTCCATACGACCCGAACTCCGCCCGGCCAACCGCCGGGTTCCGCGCGTGACTTGTGAAACCCTCGCTCAAAAACTTCATCACGATTACCGCACCGGCGACTCTGGCAATCCCTTGCATCCCTGTCTTTGCGCTCGCCGCAGAAACTTCCGGGGAAAATCACCCGCTCCCCATTCACACCCGGGGCATGACCGCCTCGGCCACCCCTGTTCCAACGCCTGCGCCGCAACCTGCGCCATTCGACCCCAACGTCATGCGCGAGGTGGCTGGAAGACGCTTCTGAAGTGAGTCTCGATGAAAAATCCCGCAAAAAAATTGCTCAAAACGGTGACACCGATGGCGCTCATCTCCGCCGCCGTGCACCCCGCGGCTTTGATCGCCGCCACCACTTCTGCCCTCGCGCTCACCACGCGCACCTTGCCTGATACCGAAACACCTCCTCCCGCGACCTGCGGCATGACGGCTTCCGCCACTCCCATCCCTACACCGATGCCGTCAGTGCCGACTATCATTTTACAGCAAGCCATACAGGGCTTTCGACGATGAACCAGTTCCGCCTATGAATAACGCCGTAAAAGCCATCGTCACGACTATCCACCCTGCGGCCTTGATCGCGACTTCGGCTTCCGCGCTCGCGTTCACAGCGCAACACCCGCCCGCGCCGGGGACACCCCGTCCCTCCATGTGCGGCATGACGGCTTCCGCAACTCCGCCACCCATGCCGACTCCCGCACCCGTGCCGTTCGATCCCAATGCGTTGAGGGGTGTTATTGTTGACGGCTTCAGGCGATAATTCCTCGTCTATGAAAAATATCGCGAAAGCCCTCGTCACGACCGTACGTCCTGCAGCCTTGATCGCGACCTCCGCTTCCGCACTGGCGCTCACCGCGCAACACGCGCCCGCTCCGGGAACACTCCCTCCCGCCACGTGCGGCATGACTGCTTCCGCCACGCCGGCTCCAACGCCTGCTCCCGCACCGGCGCCATTCAATCCGGGTTTGATTCGCATTACCAATGGCCTGCGGATGTGAAACAAGTCCAATGAAAAACGTCGCAAAAATCATTGTCATTTCCCTCCACCCCGCAGCCTTGATCGCTACCACCGCCTCAGGTCTCGCGCTCACTGCGCGGCACCTGTCCGACGGGGGAACGCCCCCCGGCACGCGCGGCATGACTGCCTCGGCCACTCCAGCCCCCACGCCGACGCCCGCGCCCATGCCATTTGATCCAAATGCGATCCGCGCGATGGCGGGCGCGCGGATGTGATAACATTCGATGAAAAACCTCACGAAAAAACTGCTCAAAACCGTCACTCCGGTGGCTCTCATTTCCTCCGCGGTTTCCGCCTCCATCTTTTCATCGAAGCAAGCCGGAACGAACGGCATCCAGCCTTTTGCCGCTTCGCCCTCCCCCTCGCCAAGCACCAGTCCCAGCCCGAGCCCTTCCGCCACCCCGACCCCGCGGCCATCCCCTTCACCGACCGCGCCAATGTCAGGAAGTGATCTTTTCGGCGACACTTACGGACCGTTCACCATCGATGGTTTTCGCCTGTGAAAAATGTCGCAAAAGCCCTCGTGACGACCGTCCGGCCTGCGGCCTTGGTCGCGACCACCGCATCCGCGCTCGCACTCGCCACGCAACCCTTGCCCAATACCGAAACCCACCGTACCGTCACGTGTGGCATGACTGCTTCCGCAACTCCTCCGCTCACGCCGACTCCGACCCCCGCACCGTTCGATCCCAATGTCCCCATGGAACGATTCGGCTATCGGATATGATTGCTCTGCACTGATGAAAAATATCGCGAAAGCCCTCGTCACAACCGTCCGTCCCGCTGCGTTAATCGCCACCTCCGCTTCCGCGCTCGCGCTTACCGCGCAACATCCGCCCGCTCCGGAAACACCCCGGCCTGCCACGTGCGGCATGACAGCTTCCGCCACCCCGCCGCCCATGCCGACTCCAGCCCCCGTGCCGTTCAACCCCAACGCCTTCCGGGGAATTATCGTCACCGGCATCCGAAGGTAACACCCCCATGGAACTCATCATCGGCGCGAACGGTTATGTCGGAAGGCACCTGGCTTGGAGCAGGCGCGGGCGCGATTGCACGCTCCACTCGGCCTCGCCACCGGAGGGGTTCTGCGCGCATGGCGGGATGCCGTTCGTGCAGGAGGATTTGGTGACCAGCCGCGCGCGGCTCGCGGAGTTGAACCCGGAGACGGTGTTCCTGCTCGGGCGCCCGGTGACGATGGACCCAAATGTGCTCCTCGATTTCGCGCAAAACACGCAATGGCTCCTGCAGGAATGGGCCGACCGCGGCTGCTTGCGTCGCGTCATCTTCACCTCGACGCAACTCGTCTATGCCACGCCGGCCGACGCGACGCCGATCCCCGTGCAAAGTCCGCTCGGCCCGCAGACGCCGTACGACTGCCACAAGGCGGAGATGGAATTTTTCCTCGCGTTGCTGGCGCACCACAACTCGATCCGCAATATCGACATTCACCGGCTCCCGCTCGTGGCGGGGCGTCCCCCGACCGGCGCGCGGAAGAACCCGCAGTTCCTGTTTCATTGGCGCGAATGCTATCAGCACGGCGTCCGGTGGGTGTTTGACATCGGCGATCCGATGCAGGATTCGTGGGGAAATTCCTGGGTGCACATGGACGATCTGGTGCGCGTCATGGGCGAGGAACCGCCGGAAGGCGTTGAAAAATACCGCACCCGGCAGCCGGTCTCGGGACATTTCACCTACCGGCAACTGGATGAGTTTTTCATGCGCAACGATTCGCCGCCGCCGATACGCGAGCGGCTCCACTTGTCGCGCCACTGCTTTTTCCTGCGCGACAATACGGGGATTGAGCCGCGCGGCATCGAGGAAGCGTATGCGGAGGTTTCGACCGTGGAGGCGGTGACGGCATGAACGTGGTCCACATCGAGATGCCGCGCCCTTTCACCTTCACGGCGAAGGAATATCTCACCGAGGCGAAAGCCGCCCTCGAGGAGGCGGGTCATGCCTACCGCCAATACGACGCAAACCCGGTTTTCTGGCGATGGCTCATGCAACTCTCCACGCCCTACAGCCGTGGCGATTGCCTCGCGCCGTTCCTGGGAGAGCTGCCGGGCGAAAATTTTTGGGAAGGACTCGCGGAAATGACCCGGCATCTGCGCGACGTCTCCACG
>DASZPK010000738.1:0-12448 GCA_035550335.1 Chthoniobacteraceae bacterium
AACCAGGGCGGGCAGCCAGAAGGCGAACCGGATGTACCGGGAAGCGCCCAAGCCGCTGAAATTCCCGGTGAGGACTGCCGCGCCGATATTGCAGGCGATCACGCACGCGCAATAGAGCAGCAACAAATAAACAGGCGCGGGCACCCGTTTTACAATGGCCCTGGAGAGAGGGGGAGCGACCATGCACAGCGCCCCGGCCACGGATAAAATATCGAGCGCAAAAAATATAACGTACGTGCCGCCCTCGGAGGGAAGGCAGTTCAGCCAGATTTCGTGCCATGCGTGGCGCGCGGCGACCATGTCGATGTGCGTGTAGCCCCCCACAATCCCCGCGGGAAAAATGCGCGGCCCCATCACGAAGCCAAACGCCGAGAAGGCGATGATGTTGGCGGCAAGGGGCAGGAGCGACCGGATTTTCGCCGGGTAAGCCAGCTTTGCAAAAAGAAGGGCGGCGAGGACCGGTATCGGAAAGATCACCAGGTAGAGGGCGTCCGAGGCCGCGGTAATGAAGCAGACCGCACCCAGCCACCAGAATGATTTGCCGCGGCCCTGCATGGCTGCGTGCAGGCAGAGAGCAAAGCAGACCAAGGTCATGATTTCGGTGCCGCAATGGTTTCCCATCATGAAGGAATCGCCAAAATTAATCCCGTGGTGGATTCCGAAATTCCTGCAGCACCCGATAAAAAAAAGGCCCAGCAACCCGGCAAGGGTTTCCATGTGCCGCCCCCCAAGCTGCCTGTAAATGACGAGAGTGATTGCAATCCACGCCGCAAACAAAATGCTGGTCAGGATTTGAAGCACAAGCACCGCATTGTGCAGCAGGCTTTCCAGCAGGAATATGATCGTCACATCGGGAAACAAGTCCGAATGGGCGCCGAATATCCAGCCGCGCGCCGGGTGTCCCTGCTCGATCACATCGCGATAGAGCAGGCATGCCTGGATATTGTCGGAGCAGAAGGTCGCCAGGTAAACCGCGGGCATGTAGCGCGCCAGCAGCAGCACACCGGCAACCGCGATGAAAAGCCAGTGCCAGTGCTCCTTGAATAAATGAAAAAGGCGACGCCAAGGCGACGCGGTGGTTGCTCCCTGCATGAGCATTCACGAAACCAGAAAGCGGCGGCCCAAGCCAAGCGGGAATGTCACAGGCCGTATTTTTACTCCTGCGCCAAGGCCAACGCCTGCGCGCATTCAGCATCGGTCCAGGTCGCGCACGCCCGCGCGTGAATGCGATCTCGCTGCAGGCCGAGTAACCGCTTTTCAGCGCCCCGAATAAATGATCCCCAGCGAGTCGATGCGAAAATCGCCCGAGCCGCGGTAGAAAACGCGCACTTCGAAAAGCGCGTCGCGGTCGTCGTTGGAAATGCGCACTTCGCGCGTAAAGCTGCCGGGCGTGCGGTTGCGATACGGGATTTCGGAGCGATCGAGCGTGATGGGGCGCCCGTTTTTCCAGAGCAATGCCTCGTAGGTCACGGCCCTGCCGTGTTCGGGGGCGGCGAGCCATGCGTATTCGATGCGGATGAGGTAACGCCCGCTCGCTGGGCGGAGATAGGGGCCGTAGATCATCGCGCCTTCGCGATCGCGCCCGGCCTCGGCCACGAGCGAAGTGCCATCGTGCGCGCCGGTTTGCGAGGGGAGCATCGTCGCGGGCACGTGGTATTCGTTGGGAACGGCATAGATCGGGTCGTTCGAAAGTTCGCCATAGATGCTGTTGTAAACGATCGCTTTGTCCTCGGGGTATATCCATGTATCGGCGAATGGCGTGGGGATGATTTTTGCGGGCTGGCCGTAGCGGAGGCGGATTTGATCCGGTTCGAGCCGCGCCATGTAGATCATGCGGAAGCGCGGGGCGGGGTCGGCGGGCGGCGAGCCGGAATACCAGTAGATGTTGTTGAGCCAATGGAAGATCGTGCCGTTCGAGGAGATCGAGCGCAGCGGGACGCGATCTTGCGCAAACCAAGTGATGAGGTTTGCGTACCAGTAATCGGCAAAGCCGGCCTCGATGTGCTCTTGTTCCATCACGTGGCGCAGGGCGGGGACGAGGGTTTGCGCCTGGTAATACTACTCGTCCGGGGAGGGCTGGCCGCGGAGGGCGAACCACACGATCACCGCCGGGAGGGCGATGGCCGCCAGCGCGCCAGTAACGCGCGACCACCGGATGCGGTGGTTGATCCATGCGACCAGGGCGATCCCCGGCAGCAGCAGCGCAAAGCGCACGTAGCGCATGGCGCCGAGGCTCATGAAGTCCCCGGTGAGGATGGCCGCGCCCCAGTCGGCGGCAATGGCGCCCGCGCCGTAAAGCAGCAGCAGGTGGATGGATGCGGGAAGTTTTTCCCCGGCCTTCCGCGCGAGCGGCCCGGCGATCAGCAGCAGGCCGCCGATCAATGCAAGAACCTCGATCGCGACAAACAAAACGAAATCGCCCCCCGCCGATGGCCGGCAGCCATTCCACAACGCGGACCACGCATGCGCCGCACCGGCGGCGTCGAAATGCGTGTAGCCGCCCACGATTCCCGGGAAAATACGCCGCCCCGCAAGCAGGCCTGCCGCCGTTGAAAAAACGAGGTTTCCCGCCAGCGGCCTGAACCGCACTTGCGACGGGCGCCGCAGCCGCGCCACGAACAGCGCGGCCAGCATCGGGATCGGAAAGATCACCACGAAAAGCGCATCCGACGCCGTAGTGAGGAAGCAGAGCGCTGCCAGCCACCAGAACGCATTGCGCCCGCCCGTGCCCACCACGCGCAGAAGCAGGGCTGCGCATACGAAGGCCATCATTTCGGTACCGCCATGGTATCCCACGGAAAACAAATTTTCGAAGCCGACGCCGTGCGGTTTGAAAAAACCCCGGGTGGCCGCCATCAAATAGAGCGTCAGCAGCCCCATGAAAACCGCACCGTTGCGCCCGCCGCACTGCCGATGGATGACCGTGATCGAGACGATCCATCCGATGAAAAAGAAAGCGCCCACGATTTGCAGCACGAGGATGCCGTTGCGCAGGAAAAACTGGAGCAGGAAGACGAGCGACACGTCCGGCACGAGGTCCGAATGCCCGCCGAAAACCCAGCCGTGCGCCGAATGCCCCTGCTCGAACACATCGTGGAAAAACAGGACCGCCTGGAGGCTGTCGGAGGTGATGCCCGCCAGAAACACCGCCGGCATGTAGCGCACCGCCGCGACCGCGATGGCCGCGATGACAAAAAGCCATGGCCAATGCGCCTTGAGGAACGAAAATGCGCGTTTCACGCGCGGCTCGCCGGCGTTTTCCTGCATGGGAGCGAACACCATCACAAAAACCGGCGCGCTTCGCCAAGCTGTAAAAACGCGCGGCGGATTACTGCCCGGGCAGCATCGCCTGCAACTCGTCGATATTTTCCTGAGCGGAAGTATCTTTCGGATTCAGGCGCAGCGCCTCGCGAAATTGCCCGAGCGCGCCCGCGATGTCCCCCACCCGCGCGAGCGCAGATCCAAGATGGAAATGCGCCTGTTCGAAGTCGGGATTGAGCTGCGACGTTTCCCGGAATTGCGTCACCGCATCGTCCCATTTCCGCATCTCCGCGAAGCATAGCCCCGCGTAATAGTGCGCCGAGGCGTCGGAGGGTTTTGTGGCGAGCGCCGATTCAAAATGATCGAGAGCGCCTTGGAAATCGTTCCGGTTATACAAGGCGATCCCGAGGTTGTAATGCGCCTCGGCGAGGTCCGGCGCAAACGCCAGCGCCCGCTGGAAATGGCGGATCGCGTCGTCGAGTTCATTGTCATCCGCAAGCGCGCAGCCGTAGTTCATTTCCGCCAGGGGGTTGGCGCGGGTCACCGCGAGCGTGCGCGCAAACAACGTGCGGCTGTCTTTCCAATACCCGGCCTGCCGCACCGTGAGGCAGGCGCACACGACGAGCGCCGCCACGCCCGCAAGGCCGGTCACGATTTTAGGAATGCGCGAACGCGATGCGATCTCGCATACGCCCCACGCAAGCGCGACCGCCAGCCCGATGGACGGCACATACGTGTAGCGGTCCGCCATCGATTGCACGCCCACCTGCACAAGCCCGATCACCGGCACGAGCGTGCCGAGATACCAGAACCAGCCGGTCGCAAGGTACGGCAGCCGCCGCGCCGCACCGATTACCAGCCCCGTGATGACAGCCAGGTAAACAGCGGAAGCCGCCACCGCCGCCACGGGCCACTTCCCGCCAAGCGGCAGGGGATAAATCGCCGCAAGACGCATCGGTAGGAAAAATTTCCCGAGGTAGCGCGTGTAAGCCACGCACGCATTGGCAATCCGTTCGCCGAAGTCGAGTTTCAGGGTCCCGATCGTGAGCGCACCCCCATGCTGCTGCGCGTGATACGTGACCACGCAGACCAGGAGCGAGAGTGCGAAGAACGGGATTTTTTCAACGAGCAGCCGGGAGCGTTTCGCCCGATCCATCCACCGCCCGAGCGGCCAGTAATCGAGCAGCAGCAGCGTAAACGGAAGTGTGACAAGCATCGGCTTGCTCATGAGCCCCAGCGCGAAAAACAGCAGCGAGAGCGCATATTGCCCGTAAGGCATCCGGTTCCCCTTCGCGGGTGGCGCGGAGCTTTTGACCCAACGGATGTAAAACAACAGCGCCAGCATCCAGAAAACCGCCCCGAGCACATCCTTCCGCTCCGAGATCCACGCCACCGATTCCACGCGTAATGGGTGCACGCCGAAGATCGCCGCCACCCACCAGCTGCGCCAGAACGCGCCGGTCATCTGCAGCATGCACAGGAAAAGCAGCGCCGCCGCCGCCGCATGGAGCGCAATGTTTACAAAGTGATACCCCCGTGCCGTCGCGCCAAAAATACGCCAGTCCTCCGCAAGCGACAACCACGTGAGCGGATGCCAGTTCGACGCGTAGCCGGTCGTAAACGCCCACCGCGCCATCGCGCCATCGGGCCCATGCTGGATGTGCGGATTGGCGAGCACGTAAATCGGATCGTCGAGGTTGACGAACCCATCATGCAGGCACGGGAGAAAAACGCAGAAGACCGCGGCAAAAAGCGCGAGGCATCCGAGCGTGACAAAGCGTTTGTTCAATTCGGGATGTTGTCCGGTATTCAGGCGATTGGGGGTTCGGGGGCGAGGTTTTGTAACATCCCACAAGTGACCCGACAATCCTTCACACCTCGATCTGCTTCTCCGCATGACCGCCATGCGGGGTCTCCAGCGCCTGCTCGAGCGCGTGCCATGCGAGCGTGGCGCACTTGGCGCGGAGCGGGAATTTGCGGACGCCCTTGAGCAGGCCGAGGTCGCCGAGGGCGGCGGGCGGGTCGGTCTCCTTCTCGGCGGTAACCATGTCCACGAAGCTGTGCATCATCGCGGCGGAATCGGTGCGCGATTTTTTCTTGAGCTTCTGCGTCATCATCGAGGCGGAGGCCATGCAGATGCTGCAGCCGCTGCCGGTGAAGCTCACGGCCTCAATGGTATCGTCGGGCGCGAATTTCAGGTGCAGGGCAATCTCGTCGCCGCACATCGGGTTGTCGGCCTCGATGTTCACGTCGGCCTGCGGCAATTCCCCGAAGTTCCGCGGGCGGCGCGAATGGTCGAGGATCACCTCCTGGTATAGCTCTTCAAAGTCCACGGCTGAAAAACTCGTGGATTTTTTGCAAGGCGTCAACCCCGTTGGTGGCGGCTGGATTTTAAAAAGGCGTTCCCTGAGGGCAATTCTTCGCGACTCTAACTGTCAGCGGCGAATTGCGCTTCGTAATTTTGCAAACGCTCCCAACGCGATGTCATCCTGAGCGAAGTCGAAGGACCTCTCAGCGGAGAACGGCGTGATCAATCCACACCTCAAAGTGACAACCAGCCAGGCGGCTGCTTGCGACGTCAAAATAACTCGCATGCGCAATTTGCTTTTGAGAGGTCCTTCGACTCCGCTGCGCTTCGCTCAGGATGACATGCTTTTGAGAGCGCTGGAACTGATCAGCGCGCTTCCTCCAAACCGTATTTTTTCCTGATCTCAGCCATCGGAATCGGCTCGCTTGGATTTTTCAGAACGGCAAGAACCTCGGGAAGATCCTCGATATCCTCGATCAGCTCGTGCAAAGCACGGAGCACCTCTTTCATCTCAAAGTCCACGGCTGAAAAACTCGTGGATTTTTTGCAGCGCGTCAACCATGCGGTCCACTTCCTCCCGCGTGTTGTAGAAATAAAAGCTGGCGCGCGCGGTGGAGGCGACGCCGAGTTTGCGCATGAGCGGCTGGGTGCAATGGTGCCCGCCGCGCAGGGCGATGCCATATTGATCGGCCATCGTGACGACGTCGTGCGCGTGAACTTCCGGCAGCAGGAAACTCACGAGACCACCGCGCTCGCTATGCCCGGCGGCATCGAGCGGCGGGCCGAAAAGGCGGATGCCCTTGATCTCGCGCAGGCGGGCCCATGCATACGAGGCGAGCTCCTGGTCGTGTGCAAAAATGTTCCCGCGCCCGATGGCGTCGAGGTAATCCATCGCGGCGTGGAGGCCGATGGGGCCGGAGATGTCGGGCGTGCCCGCCTCGAATTTGTGCGGGACGATATTCCACTTCGTCTCGAAATATTTCACGCTGGAGATCATCTCTCCCCCGCCCTGCCACGGCGGCGTCTGCTCCAACACCTCCTCGCGACCATATAGAATGCCGATGCCGGTGGGGCCGCACATCTTGTGACCGGAGAGGGCTAGGAAATCGCAGCCGATCTCCTGCACATCGAGCGGCAGGTGGCCGGCGCTCTGCGCGGCATCGACCAGCGTGGCGACGCCCAGCTCGCGCGCGCGGGCGCAGAGCATTTTCACGGGGTTGATGGTCCCCATCGAATTCGAGATGTGCGTGAAGGCAAAAATCTTTACCTCCCGAGTGAGCAATTCGTCGAGCTTGGAAAAATCGAGCAGCCCTTCGTCGCCCATCACGGGAATGTAGGAGAGCTGCGCCCCGGTGCGCGCCGCGACCATCTGCCACGGGACGATGTTGCTGTGGTGCTCGATCTCGGTGAGCAGAATTTTGTCGCCCGGCTTGAGGAATTTCCCGCCCCAGGCGTTGGCGACAAGGTTGATCCCCTCCGTCGTCCCGCGCGTGAAAATGATCTCCTTGTTGCTGCGCGCATTGAGATACTTCGCCGCCCGCACACGCGCCGCCTCGTAAGCCGCGGTCGCGCGGTTGCTCAATTCGTGGATGCCGCGATGGACGTTGCTATTGTCCGCCTCGTAATAATGGCGAAGCGCGTCGATGACCGCGCGCGGCTTCTGGCTCGTGGCGGCGTTGTCAAAATAAACGAGCGGATACCCATGCACCTGCTGGTCGAGCACGGGAAAATCGGCCCGGATTTTCGCCCAGTCGGGTTGGGTGGTCGCGGTTTTTGCAGCGGGATTTGTCATTGCGTCATGCAGCAGCATTCCCAAGATACGCAATTATTCGAGAAGAAAAAGGAGATCGCTGCGATGCCGCCCGTCATTTCAGCGCCGTTTCCAGGTCCGCCTTGAATTGCGGCTTGGCGATGCAGTCGAGATGGCCTGCGCCGGCGATGAGATGGACGGGAATATCGGGCCGTATGGCTTCGAGCGGCTTCACGTAAAGCGCCAGGCAAGGGTCGCGATCACCGGCCAGCACGGTGATGGGTGTCTTGATCGCGAGCACCTGCTCCTTCGTCACGGCCAATTGGCCGATGGAATTCACGCAAGCCGGCGGAGTGCCGAGGGTGTTGCGCGGGCTCATCCGTTCCCATACCCGCTGGAGAAATCCTCCTTCCTTGAGCCAACCCATGCCGCCCAGCACCACGGAATGAACCCGCTCCGGGTGCATCACCACGAATTTCATCGCTATCATGCCGCCGAGCGAATAACCCACGATACGCGCCTTGGCGATGTGCAGGTGGTCCATCCAGGCGCGCAATGTCCTCCGACATCTCGACCCCGTAAGCCGATTCCCGCTCCGGCTTGTCCGATTTCCCATGTCCCCGCAGGTCGAAGGTGATGACTTGGTAATGTTTCGCGAGTTCCGCGGTGGTGCCGGGCATGTCCCAATTCATCCACCCGCTGGAATAAAGCCCGTGGACGAGGATGACCGGCTCGCCGCTGCCCGTGACGGTGTAGTGAATTTTCACGCCTGCCGAGTCGAAATCATCCGCGCGGAGAGCACACGCAGACGCGAATAATAAAACTGCGAAGAAAAGAAAACGGGAATGTTTCATGCTGTATACAGGACGCACAAGGCCGGCCAAGGGTTACAGGAAACCGGCACCATTTTCAAGCGAGGCGATGAGCATTCAAAACGGAAGTTTTTGACTGTTTTCCGCCTTTTCCACCTGTTGGGCGAAGAAAAATGATAAAACCTGTTGACCCGATGGTATAAACCGCTATTCTCCGCGAAGTTTTGCAGCAATAAGACATGAAGAGACTTCCTTCCACTATCTTGATTTTGCTGATTCTGGCAGGGCTGGCGGCTCCAGTCCAAGGAAGCACTGTCGCCACCTCGTCCAAGTCGACCAAAAAAACGCTGAAAAGCAAGAAATCGGCCGTGGCTTCAGCCGCCCAGACCCGCGTGCAAAAGACCATCGCGGCGGCGAAAAATTCCGCCGGGAAAAAAGACCCCGATTTGCTCTATAATGCCCGCAATGCCGAATACGTGAAGAGCGGCACCTCGTTTTTCAATTTCGGCCCGAAGTCGGAGAATATCAAATACGACAAGCGCATGATCATGGCTGCGGAAATCGCCTCCGAGCGCGCGCACAAGCATTCCACGATGCGCTGCTGGGCGTATGTGAAAAACGCGCTCCTTTTCGCAAATGTCGTTTCCTCGCGCCCGACCACCGGTTATGCGAAGCAGGCGGGCGAAGAGCTCGTCTCCAAATACGGTTTCACCAAACTCCCGATCACCGACCCGTACGCGGCGCCGCTGGGCGCGGTGCTGGTCTACGGCGGCAAGGGCGCGGGCCATGTTGAGATCCGCACCACGGATGGATTTGTCAGCGATTTTACCACGAAAAACGCGTCGCACCGGCCCCTCCTCGGTGTTTACGTAAAGCCCTCCTGATTAAACCAAGGTCATTAAGACCTCGGGCAGGAGCACAGATGGAAACGGCGATGCCGTTTGTGAATTGAAGAGGCGTTTACGCTTCTTGCATTAAAAACCAGCTTAATTTATAAGAGTCCGATGTTCGATTATATGCAAAAGGGGGGGCCGCTCATGTGGCTCATCCTGCTCTGTAGCATTATCTCCGTGGCTGTCTTTTTCGAACGGCTGCTTTATTTTCACCAAATCAGCATTCAGGTGGGCGAATTTCTCAGGGGGCTCTCAAATCTGATCCAACGGCGCAACTTCAACGAGGCGATCCAGGAATGCGCCGGCACACCTGGGCCCGTGGCCCGCGTGGTGCTCTCCGCATTGCGCAATCGCGAGGCGCCCCGCAGCGAATTAAAGGAGATCGTGCAGGAGACGGGTCAGCTCGAAGTGCCCAAGCTCGAGCACAAGCTCACGATCCTTTCCACGATCGCGTTCGTCACGCCCGTCATCGGCCTGCTCGGCACGGTGACCGGGCTCATCGAGGCGTTTGTGAATATTTCCAAGCTCGGCGGCTACACCACGGCCACGACCGTGTCGGACGGCATTTACAGCAGCCTGCTCACCACCGCCGCGGGACTCGTGGTGGCGATCCCGAGCGCAGTCGCCTACAGCTACCTCTCGGCGCGCGTCAATACCCTCATGCACGACATCGAGCGCGGAGGCATCGAGGTGGTGCACATGATTTACGAGCGCGTCCACCAGACGGCTGAGACCGAGGGCGCGGCGATCATCGATTTCGATTCCTCGAAGCGCAACATCCCGTTGGAATAGTTTTCCAGGCGCCATGAAATTGTCGCGCACGGTGACCCACAATCCCGCGTTGTTCAACCTCATCCCGCTGGTGAACGTGGTCTTCCTGCTGCTCATTTTTTTCGCGCTCAGCACCACCTTCGTGCTTCAGCCCGGCATCGCCGTCACGCTCCCCTATTCCTCGTACAACCTCGCGCCGCTGCGCGATCCGCAGCTTGTCAGCATCGTCTCCACGCCGGTGCCCGCGATTTACATCCACGAACAGAAAGTCACGCTCGGTGAGTTGAAGACCATCCTCAGCGACAGCCGGATCAAGAACAAGACCCTCATCATCAAGGCCGACAAGGCGACCTCCTGGGAGCTGATCATGCAGATCACCGACCAGGAGCTGCAGCAGGGCTACCAGATCGATTACGCCACCAATCCGCCGCAAAAATGAACCCCGCCCCTGCCGAGCCGCCGCACCGGCTGAAGTTCCACTGGCCGCAACGCCCGCAGGTTTCGCTCGCGCTCATAGGTTTCATCTTCCTCTCGGTGCTCGCGCATGGGCTGGCGTTTTACATCCTGCAGGTGGTCGATCCCCCGGCATTCCGCGTGCCCCCTCCCCCCGTCCAGGTGAATCTTCTGACCGCCTCCACTCCCGAAAACCAGGCGGTGCTCCAGTGGGTCGACCTCAACGATCCTTCCATCTTCGCGCAAACCCACGAGATCGTCCCCGGCGGCATCTACGAACTCACGTACGAGCGCTCGCCCGCATACATCACCGCCGCTCCCAAAACGCCCCTCGAGGAACAGCCCGCCGTGCAATTCCCGCCGGCCGAGGATACCATGGCCGTGATCGGCAGCACCGAGGAAGCGCCTCCGACGCGTCCCGCGCAATTGCTCTCGCTTCCCACCGATCTCACATTCTCCGCCGAGCTTGCCGGCCGGAAAATCGTGAAGCGTCCGCCCATGCAATTCAGCACCGCGGTCGAAGGCCGCGAGCCGGCCAGCTTCATGGTCGGCGTCGGGCCGGAGGGCAAAGTGCTCTATACTTTTTTCCTCGGGATCGAGACAGACGAGCAGGCCAAGGCAATCGACCGCCAGGCCGCCGGCTACCTTGAATCCATCGAATTCGCGAAGGCGCCCGGCAACAATATCGCATGGGGGATCGCCACTTATTATTGGGGCGATGACTCGAACCCAGCAGGGAGCACGCATCCATGAAACACGTCTCGCTCGCCTACCTGGTTTTCATTTACCTGTTCATTTATTTGAACGCCATCTTCGGCCTCTGGCTCTGGAACGTGTGGCGTCAATCCCGCCGCGAAAAACTCGCCCTCCGCCACCGGCTGCGTTGCAGCATCTGCGCCTTCGAGTTCGAGGACAAGACCGACACCGTCCTTCCGCGCTGCCCCCGCTGCGGCAGCCTCAACGAGCGGCTGAAGTTTGAGTCGTGGTAGGAAAATAGGTTTACTTCGGAAAGACCGCGAGGACGATCGGCATTTCGGACGTGCCGTAAGGCAGCACGAGCAGACTTCCTTTCCCGTCGCTGTATTGAAGCTCCCATTGGCCGAATGATTTTCTCTCAAATCCATTGAGCGAGATGCCTTGGCAGGCAACGGGACCGCCATCAAGATTCAGCGCCTCGGTGAGATTGAGCGGGGCATCGTGCAGAAATTGCGCAAGGCGGTAGAGCGAGAAAAACCCGTCCTTGGTGGTGCCGATGATGATGCGCCCCCCGGCGTCCTGCCCCACAAAACTGCGCGTTGCAAGCCACTGGCTCGCCTTGCCAGAATAGGGAGTCCCGTTGGAGATCAGGAGCGGGTAGGAAACCATGGCGTTGTCGGCGCCTTGAAAAACCGATTTCCAATCGGTGTGCGAAAGATCGCAAACGCCTGTAAACGCACCCGAGGCCACGAACGCTCCCCCTTTCGCATCGTATTCGCGCGGGCCGAGCGGCGCGCCGTTGCTGACGAACGGTGTATCTGGTTTCCCGAGGTGAGAATAGTAGCTCCCGTTTACCACGAGCGCCGCACCGAGGCTGTGCATCCATTCGGTCAGCCCTCTCGATCCGGTGTGGTCGTTGTAGGCGGCAAAGCGGTAGCGCGCGGGATCGATCCGCGCGAGCAAAATGCGGTCAACCTCCTTGCCATCGACGAGCGCGGGCAGTTCCGCCACCTCGAATCCCGGGTTGATCTCCCTCCACTCGCAAGCGCCGGGCACAGCGGTCGTGTCCCCCTGGAGAGCAAGCCGCATCGAGGCAGAGAGCCGCGGGCTGTCCGACGCGATGCTTACCCAGGAACAGCCGCCATGGCGAATCAACGAATGAAGCCAAAACGCGCCGATGTATTCCCAAAACACAACCAGCGCCACAAACGCCGCCGGGAGGATGCCGAACTTCACGACAGGTTTCTTCAGGATCCCGAATCGCAACTTCATCCACACGGTATAACACCGCGCGCCCGGACAGGCGAATTCATTCTGCGCTTGCAAGCCGCGTTCGACTTCCCCATGATGGGACATGGCAGAGACATCCACTTGCGCTTTGATCGATGCCGGGCTTTACGCGCCGGCTGAAACTTTTTTTGGCGGGCAAACGGGAACGGCCCTCACTTACGACGACGTCACGCTCGCGACGCTTTATTCCGACGTCCTTCCGCGCGAGACCAGC
>DASZPK010000739.1:0-2729 GCA_035550335.1 Chthoniobacteraceae bacterium
CGAAGCTTCCGAATGAAACCCGGTCGTGATCCACAAGCTTGTTGTGCGCGCGTGCCGGGCTGCCCCCGCCTGGGCGGGATCAGCCCTGCCGCTACTTCTTCACAAACCCGCCCGACTTATCCCTTGCGGAAATTTTGTTTCCTTGATGTCGCGCCGCTGCGGCCTTGTCCATCTCGTGCGTGGTGAAGAGTTGGAAATCCGCCCCAAAAACATTAGTAAGACCACAGATCCGTGTAAGGATCATATCCCCCGCCCGCCCGGTATTCCCACATGTAAAACCGCCGGATGGATTCCGAATGCCTGCACACCCAATTCGCCGGCGCCAGGATCGCCAGCTCGGCATCGCACCGCGCTGAAGAACTCGCGCCAATGCTGATGGCGCTCCACCCTTCCCCCGCCCCGGCCACGGCGTAAACGCCATCGCGCGACCGCGAAAACCAAGCCGCGAGAAATCCCGGCAGCACCAGCAGCGCGATGAGCACGAAGGCCGCCGCCAGGAGAGCGGCTCCCGCCCACCCGCGCTTCGCGCCGCGATCCGCGCTGGTTGGTTCTGCGCTCATTGATCCAGCTCCGCGTCTTCCCCGCCGGCGAGGTGGTATTGCCACGCGTAAAACTTCCGCGCCCCTTCCGAACGCAACATCAACCAATTCGCCGGCGCGAGGATGCGCTGCTTCGCGCGGTTGATGCCGGGCAATTGCGTGGGCGGCGGATAGGCGTGCGTTTCCGCAAACTGGCGGCCATACAGCGCCGTGCGCCATTCCCCTCCCGCCCGCGAAAATCCCGCCGCGAGAAATCCGGGGAACACAAATAGCACGATGAGCACGAACACCACCGCGCCGAAGACGATCTTCGCCATCCTCCAGGCGGAACCCGGGTCGCGCTGGGCGCCCGTGTCGCGTTCTGCGGGAGCCGGGGCGTCTGCTTCAACCGGGGAGGACATGGGCGTGGCGGATCATTTCGCCGCTGGCGGTTCTATCTTCTCCTCATCCTTCGCCGCGGTGAGATCCAACGTGAAAAGGTAAGCCGCCTCCCTCATCGCCAATATGGCCGGGTCCACGGAACGCGACACGATGCGCCGCACGCTCACCGGTCCCCCGTTCGCATCGAGCAAAATCCAGCACTCCAGCCGCCCAGGCGAATCAACCGCGCGAATGTGGGCCCATGCGCCATCCTCATGCTGCTCCGTGCCTGCGGGTTCGAAATGCCATCGCGTCTGGATCGGTAGCGGAACACCGATCATCCAATTCTCCAAGCTCGGGGCATTCGGGAATGACGACGAATCGGGTTGCTTCACGGTCCACGTCTTGCCTTCGTCCACGCTGGTCCATTCCGTTCCATGGATGGCGATCCGCCGCAGGTTGCCGACCGGGCTGCCGTGCCCTGTAAAATCAAATCCCGTCGCGGAGACCAATCCCCGGATCGATCCCGAAGCATGCCATACCCCCCACTGCTGGGTCATCATCGGCATCACCTGTTCCTCGATGCTGCCGTCCACGCGCCACACCCGGCCTTCCATCGCCTTCACTGCCTTGTGTAGCAGCGCCGTCGCCACGTCCTGCCGCATTTTTCGCAATGCCTCCCTCGCGGTGGAGGACTCCGCCCCGGCGTTCGCCTCTCTCTCCGCGACTTTCCAATCCGCCATGCTCAATTCCTGCGCATGCGCTTTCCCGCAGAACAACAGCCCCGCCGCCAATGCCGCAAAATGCCGAAACCGGATTTTCGTCATCAAAACCATCGCGCCAATGTGCCGTAAACCGCCCACAAAGCCAATGCGAAAGGCAGCCGCTGCCGCTCGTCCCTTTCACGAACCCATTTGCGTCGGAGGAAATCCATCGATGGCGGCGAGAAGCTCTTTTGCCAGATCTGATTCGCGTCCGCCGGCTTGTTCCCCGCGCGGTGGAAGCTTTTCAACAGCAGGACGCACATTTGCAATCGCTTTCCTCATCAAATCCTCCAATGAGTGAAGCCTTCCATCCGGGCCAGGCGACTCACTAAATTGCGGATCAGGGCAGAATGAAAGTGAATAATCAATCAGCACATCAAGTGCCGTCACCCGTTGCCAAACATTTCCAAAAACAATAACGTCGCCCAAAAATGCGATGACCGGTATGGCAACGGGAAAATAGGTCCCTGCGTGGTTGTTTCCAAGCGCGTAAAGCAATCGATTGTAAACTTTTTCACTGCTTTGATCATCGTGAACCGAGTTAAAATCGCGCAATGCCATCATTACGGAATTTTTGGTATTCCACCCCGGCTGCGGAAAGGAACTCCAATCAATTTGATCCATATCATGAAAGACCGATTCGGGCAGGTCATTCATATGCGGTGGAAAACGGGGTTGGAGAAGGAAGCGTATCCGCCGCGCGTTGCGCACGCGGGAACGTCTGCAGCATTAGTCGGGGAAGCATGCGCAACAAGCATGAGTTACTCCCGGTAAAAAGCCAATGCGAAAGGCATCGCTCACCGCCGTGTTCAGGAGAATGACTCGCTCGCTTTTCCGTCGTGGTCATTTTCCCCCGGCGGTATAATATTCCCAGAAATAAAACCGGTACGCCCCGGGAAACACGCGCATCACCGTTTCCGCCGGGATGAAAACAATGTGCAACGCCGGCCAGCCATCGCAAAGGAACATGCCGGATGGAGATTTGGAGAAGAGTGTGCTTTTCGAGGTGGATCGAGCGGGGGTCTGGACGACGGGTCCCCCCACGTAAGCCACGTCGGCCGACGAC
>DASZPK010000740.1:0-1604 GCA_035550335.1 Chthoniobacteraceae bacterium
AACACCCGTTTACATCGCCCTCGACGGCCAGTTCGCTGGCGTGATCGCCATCGCCGACCCCGTCAAGAAAACCTCCGCCGGCGCCATCGCCCGCCTGCGCGAGGCGGGGCTGGAGGTCCTCATGCTCACCGGCGACAACCGCCGCACCGCCGAAACCGTTGCGAAGGAAGCCGGCGTCGTGGGCGCCAATAGCGTGATCGCCGAAGTCCTCCCCGACGGCAAACGGCGCGAAATCGCAAAACTCCAGGCCGCCGGCAAAATCGTCGCCATGGCCGGTGACGGCATCAACGACGCCCCCGCGCTTGCGCAGGCCGATGTCGGCATTGCCATGAGCACCGGCGCCGATGTCGCCCTCGAAGCCGCCGATATCACGATCCTCCGCGGCGACCTGAACGGCCTCGCCGAAAGCATCGCCCTCTCTCGCGCCACCATCCGCAACATCAAGCAAAACCTCTTCTTCGCCTTCATCTACAACGTCCTCGGCATCCCCATTGCCGCGGGCGTCCTCTATCCCTTCACCGGCTGGCTGTTGAACCCCATGATCGCTTCCGCCGCCATGGCTTTCTCGTCCGTGAGCGTAGTCACGAATGCGCTGCGCCTGCGCCACTTCAAGGGGAATTAAATTCCGTCCACGAGCAGTTGTAGCGTGCAAAGCCTGCCCTGAGCTTGCCGAATGGGTCCTCACCGCAGAAACGGCACATCGCCGCTGAAAGTCCGCACCGGCGTCCAATGCCTCCGCTGAGGACCCTTCGACAAAGCTCAGGGCAGGCTTCGGACCCTGCAAATTTTCCCGGCTGAACGTTTTTCCAGCTGGACAATGCCCAGGGCTTCCCCGCCTTGCATCCGGCTACAGACTTTGATAGATTTCCCCATCATGACTGCCGATATTCGCGAGCGTCTGAAAGCCCAGCCATTCGTGCCTTTCAACATCCACGTTGCAGATGGCCGCGAATACCGCATTCCCACGCCCGACCACGCGCATGTTCTGCCCGGCAATTCGCGCGTTGCTATTTACACCGACGACAGCCGGGAAATCATCCTGCCCGCCCTGCTCGTGAGCGGCCTCGCAATGGATCCTTCGGCGTAGAGAGCGACCGGCTCATGCAAACGGTAACCTCCTATCTTCTGCGTTCCCCGGCCAACGCGAAACGCCTTCTCGCCTCCCTCAAGCGCGCCCGCGCGGGGAAAGGCCGTGTGATGACACTTGAGCAATTGCGCAAAGCTTCCGGGATCGACGCACGCCGGCGTTGAGCCTGTCTTCGCATTTCCGCACCCCTGCCGGGGGCTGACAATTTTTTTGCTGCTACCGGGGGTGATACCCCATTGGCGTTTAGTTAAGGCGAGATTGCAAATTTCAGCGCCAGAGGCGCGGCATGTTTATAGCCGCAGATGTGTGAATGAACCAAGCTCCGTCAGGAGCGACATGTAAAAACGATGCCCTCCAAACATGCCGCTCCTAACGGAGCTGATTTTCTCTTCGAATTTTTTCTATAGACATGCCGCGGCTCCGGCGCTCTGGTTTGCTGCTGCGTTTTGCCTTAACTAAACGCAGTGGGGTGATACCCCCCGGCTATTGCAGCCCTCGTCCCCCACGGCCTCGGGGA
>DASZPK010000741.1:0-6429 GCA_035550335.1 Chthoniobacteraceae bacterium
AGGCGGGAGCAGCCCGCCGCGCGAATAACACGCGCTATCCCCGCGCGGCGGTCGGCCCGGAGGTCCGACCCTACCGGTCGCAATCATAACTCAAATTCGAAACCAGAAATCACAATTATGAATAACACGACACAAACCCAACCGACCAGTTACGAGGACCCATGGCGGCTCGTCGAGGAGATGCGGAAGAAAATCCTCTATCTCCGCAACAACATGCCGCAATGGAAATATTGCGAGCACCAGATGCCCGATACCGACGCCACCGTGCTCGTCTATTGCCCCGAGAGCGTCGAGCCCGTGTGGCTCGGCTTTTACGACGGCGAGGACTGGCGCTCCATCGACAGCATCCGCCTCCCCGAGGAGGTCACGCATTGGATGGAGCCGCCGGAGCCGCCGGAATTCGTCGAGGACGACGAAGAATGACGAAGCCCTAATGATCCCGCTTGCGGGAACGAAAGAATGACAAATGACGAGAAAGACGATTGCAACCCATATCGTGCCGACGCTTTTCAGCGATCCCGCCACCGGGCGTGAGTTGATGCGCCGCATCGTTGCGCCACGGGAGAGTTGGTGGCGACGCCTCCGCGACCGCCGCCTGGTGCGCATCCGGCGCTCCCGCCTGGGCGGGATCGGGCGTGAAACGGTCATCAGCGAACGCATTGAATGAAACAGGCGGACGCAAACCGCAATTCCAATTTGAAATTTGAAATTGGCAATTTGAAATCCCAATGAACACCCAATTCACTGCAAAAACCCGCGGCGGCGTGACCGCGTATTTCAGCCGCGTGCCGCCGGGCTGCGAAGTCGAGAATGGTTATGGCCGCGAGCCGTTTGTATTACTCGGTTACATCCGCATGGATGAACCCGAGTTATGGACCGCCACCGGCCGCTGGCGCGACGACGGCGAGATCGACATGCACGATCTGCTGCTGGGAAGTGAAAAGTGAAAGTGGAAGTGAAAAAACGCGCCCACCCTAAACAACGCTTTCGCTACGAACCCACCTTGAATCTTAAACTTTGAACCATTTGTTTATGAACTGGCTCAACATCAACCTCACCACCCTCCGTTCCCCCGCCTATCTCGGCTCCACGCCGGTTGAGCGGGCGACGTGGCTGCAGTTACTCGCTTATTGCGCCGACCAGGAGAACGGCGGGCGCATCGCCGGCGCGGCGTCGTGGAAGGACCGCCAATGGCAGCAGATCTGCGGCGTCACCGCGCGCGAGGTGCGCGCGGCGTCGCGGCTCGTGACGATCGAGGGCGGCGACGTGTGCGTCCATTTTTTCCCGCTCGACAAGCAACTCGAGGTGCAGTTGAAACGCGAGGCTGGCAGGCGCGGCGGGAGCGCGCGCTCGGAGGAGAAGGTCACTGCCGCACAGCAGAACGGCGCGAAGGGCGGGCGTCCGCCTTCGTTTTCGGAAGCAGCGGCCACGGCGGCGGGCGGCGGGGCGCAATCCGCGCCCAGTGAAGAAGCTGTTTTTTGTGCCGTGGAAAACCCAAGCACAAACCCAACGGAAAGGAATGGAAAGGAAGGGAATAACAAGGAAAAGGAATCAGCCGCCCGCCCTTGCGGAGTCCAGCGTACTGCGTCCGCCGCCGATGATGGCGAAGGCGCGGGGTGCGCGCCCGTATGTTATCCGCCGCAGGCGGTGGAGTATGGAGCGCGGCTGTCGCCGCCCTGCCCGGAGCAATGGAGCTTGAAATGGTGGGAGGATAGCGAGCGCCGCGGCTGGCTCGGGCCCGACGGACTGCGCATCGTGAAATGGCAGCCCGCTTTGTCGAGTTACTGGCGCGGCGTGCAGGAGATGGAGCGCCGCATGCAATTCGCCGCCGGCCCCGGAGCGGCTTCGCCCGCCGCGAACGGCTCCGCCGTGCCGGGGACACCGCGCGCAGCGCCCCCGCCCGGGCGCGAGCGCGTGATGTCCGCCTACGAAATCAAGACCCGCATCGAGAGCATCGACGACGAGCTCTCCCGCCTGCGCCAGCGGGCAAAGGACGGCCGCAGCCCCGACGGCCTGCGCACGATCAAGCTCTACACCGCCGAGCAGGAAACCCGCCGCCAGCAATTGCTCCAGGCCAAGGAGGCGCTGCGGGGGAAATTGGTGGAGGTGTGAGGGGGGGAACGCAACATTTGACAATTGATGCCATGATTTTACATACTACGGAAGAACCGATGATAAATTCGATCCAAATAGAAAATTTCAGGTGCTTTAAGCGCCTTATTGTGGATGACTTGCAGAAATTCAATATTGTTGTCGGTGACAATTCTTCTGGCAAAACCGCATTTCTGGAGTCAATCTTCTTGGCGGGAGGACACGCCGAAATCGTCAATCGCTTGAAAATATGGAGGGGGCTTGGCCAATTTGTGTTTTCTGGTGACAAAAAGGGGTATGAGTCGCTTTGGAGCGACCTTTTCTACGATTTTTCTGATCAATCTCAGATAACAATAGCTTTGAAAGGCACGGCTGAAAACCAACGCACACTAAAAATATACTACAATCCCGCGACTGAAACTCCTCTTTTTGCTGAAGAAAAGGCAGATGTGTCAACGATCGTCCCGATTACATTCCAAGTTTTGGATTCCAAGGGGAAAACTCATGTCATGAGGCCGAACATAAATACAAATGGGCAATTAACCCTATCTGGATCGGCTGCTCCGCATGCAGTTGCGCTGTGCGCATCGAGCACGATGCCAAATCCACAAGAAATGGCTGCGAATTTTTCTCAGTTAAGCATCGAAAATAAACTCGACAACTTGAATAAAAGCATCAGCAATCTGTTCCCTGAAATTTCCGATTTGTCTATTCTGGTCACAGGGGGATTCCCGCAAATTTTTTGTTCCTATCGCGGGTTAAGTTCCAAAATCCCGATATCTTTGGTTTCAAATGGCTTGAATAAGCTTATAATGATTTTGCTAACAATAGCAAAACAAGAATCCGGAATCATACTGATAGACGAGATCGAAAACGGGTTCCATTACTCCAAACATACTCAGGTTTGGTCTGCGATTATCACGTTTTGCGAGCGGTACAATGTTCAATTGATCGCGTCAAGTCATAGCATAGAGTGTCTGCGAGCTTTGCGTTCCCTTATGGAAAATAAAGAGCATAGTTTTCGTTTGCTGCGCACAGAGGTAAAACAGAACGGTGAACGCGATCTTCGTATGTTTAAGGGGCACGAATTTGAATCTGCTCTCGAGATGGGCACGGAGTTCAGGTGACTATGGCCAGCCCTGCCTCAACCATTATTATTACTGAGGGCAAAGCTGATGACGAGTTTATAGAACAACTCATCAAGGTATCTGGGATCGATCCAGAAGCGTTTGAAGTGA
Source organism: Chthoniobacteraceae bacterium (assembly GCA_035550335.1). Lineage (GTDB taxonomy): Bacteria > Verrucomicrobiota > Verrucomicrobiia > Chthoniobacterales > Chthoniobacteraceae > DASZPK01. The sequence continues at coordinate 3,330 of DASZPK010000741.1, forward strand.
GGCGCGCACTCGAAAGTGAATCTTATGGATACAGCGGATTCGAAAGGCGGTTGGCAGCTTTAAAAACCGAAACCGGCCTGGACAATCGCCGAGCTATAATCCTAGTCGCAGATAACGACGATCTTAACGACAAGTTTTTCCTCAAAATACGAGACCAAATATCATCCGCCGGGGGCTATGGAGTCCCTTCTGCTCCTCTCGAATTAGTTTCTGGAGACGAAAGGATTCCACCCATAGCCGTGTTGATGTTGCCATGGGCAGATGAGCCGGGCTGCCTTGATAGCTTGTGTCTACAGGCTGCTTGCAATCAACGTCCGCATTATGTTGCTTGTATTGAGCAGTTTGTTACTTGTGTCAAAGCTTTAGATTGGCCAATATCCAGTTTGCATAAGCTAAAATTACGCTGCTTACTTTCTTCTGCTTGCAAGCAAGATCCTAACACTCCGTTAGTACATGTTTGGAAATCCAACAGGCGTGACGAAAATCTTGTTCCATTGAACGACCCATGCTTCGGGCGAATTGTTGAATTCTTGAGAAGTTTTTTGTCGTAGCTTACCGTGTCCTGATTGATCTCGAGTAGCGTTGCGCAGCAAAAATCGCGTAATTCATATTACCGCCCACCGGGCTTGGGTGATGATGCTGGCGCTGGCGCGGGCTTGAATTGGTCGAGGACTTCCTGGCTGCTGGCTTGCACGGCTACGATGTGGCCGGCGGTTTCGACGGTGATGATCCAGTCGGGGAGTTTGGGGGGCGCGTCGGTTGCGGGGTCGGGGTCGTCGAGGATGGAGCGTTGCGTGTCGGGGGCGGCGGGGGTGTAGGGTGTGGCGAATGAGTAATCGGTGGTGGCCCCGGTATTGGCTGGTGAGGCTTTTTCGAGCGTTTTGATTACGCGGTAGGGCTGGCTGCCGGCTTTGCTGGCATCGCTGCCGGCTTTGCTGGCGTCGTAGGCGGGATTTTTTTCGAGGAAGAGGCAGACGATTTTGTAGCCGCCGGGAGGGGGCTGGTTGAATTTGGCGGCGCCGTGGATGGTGAATGTTTTTTTGGCAGGGTCGGCCACGGTTTCGGCGGTGAGGGTGGCGGAGTCTTGGCGCGATTCGCCGCCGGGGCCCTGGTCGGGCGCGGTTTGCGTGCCGAATACGGATTGGCCCGGGGCGCGCCGGCTCGTGGATGCGGGGGGCGGGGTGGAAAGGGTCGCGGGGCCGATGGGCGGCGGGGTGGCGATCGGCGGGGGCGTGGCGATGCCTTGCTGGGCGCGGGCGGTGATTGCGAAAATGCAGGATAAACCGTAAAGGGCGCAAAGGATTTTGGGAAACGAAACGGGACGGGCGGGGGACCTCATGGGGAAGGAAATTTAACCACGAAGGGCACGAAGAGCACGAAGAAAAACAAAAGTGAAACGGTGGGGCACGGCGGCGTGGAGGTTCCGGGTTGTGTTGTTCTGGCGCTTGGTAGTGTATCAATTTGAAATCCGAAGCGTGATTTTTTCTCGAATCTTGAACGCCAGAATTTGACCATGAGAATGTCCATGCGCCGGTTCGCCCGGTTGACGAATGGATTTTCTAAATAAGTCGGGCAGCACGAAAATTCTGCTGCGCTCGCGCCTTGATTTTGGGACTTGATCGATTCAAGTTTAAAAGGAGTTGGATGAACTGGAACCGAATCTTATCGGGACTGCTTGCTGCGATCTACATTGTCGCCGCATTTGCTGAAGCAAACGCAGCGGTCGGCTGCGTGGCGGTCATTTCCGTGATTTTACCGCTAGCCTGTATTTGGTTTGGAGACCAGATGGGTGGTTTCCTGGGACAATCAGGAAGCGGCTTGATCACGGAAAGATCGCCGGGTGTTTTGGTTTGCATTTTTGGCTGGCTGCTGTTGCTCGCGCCGATGATTTATGCCGCCTATAATATACTTGCCGCTTCAAAATCTTAAACGCGCGACAGATTCAAACTGATACATTACCTGGACATTACCTGGCGCTTGGACAAATGCGCACGGTCTGTTACAACACGATGCCATGGGACTACTCGGATTCGGTGGAAAATCGACGGTGGAGGTGCGGTTCGTCAATGCGGCGGATGGCTCGGTGATCGCGCTTTCCAACATGCCGCCGGAGCGGTTGCCGGAGACGTTTGCCGGTATGGCTACGACACTCGATCTCTCGGGGCAGAAATGGAATGTGGTGTCGGCCTCACCGGAGCGGAAGGAGGAGTTCACGAGGGCGGGCAAGCTCACGGTCACGTTATCGCGCGTCGTGGTCGTGGACCCGCAAACGCTTTTGTTTTCGCTCCCGACGATTTCAAATGAATGCGGCACGCCGGCGGGGGATGCGCCGCCGGGGCCGGATGTGCTTTCCATCCACGAGGACGACTGGCGGCAGGTGGAGTTCGTCTCGAAAAAACTCGAGGCGGAAATCCGGGCGGAGATCGCGGATATCCGCCGGATACGGCTGGAGACGGGCGAGGAAACGGACCTGGGCGATGGGAGGAAGGGGATGGTTTTCAAGAAGCTGCATGTGCGCAAACGCATCCCCGCGCCGCTGGAGGGATGCGGGCTCGCTGCCGGGGATTTTGCGCCGTTCCTGCCGGCGCGCACGAGGTTCCAGGGGGTGGGTTACTTGCGCGCGCGGGGAATCGTCCCGCGCAGTTTCGGGTGGGTCACGGAGGATTTGGTGCCGGTGTGGGGTGTCGCGGACGAAGCGGGGAAGGCGGCGGTCTTCTGCATGCACGGAAGGCCGAATGAAGGATACGCGGCGACGCTGGGCGCGGCGCTGGCGGGATTCGTCGAGGAGCGCGGGTTGTTCCTGGTGGATTGGTGCCGGGAGGCGATGGTGGGGGACGAGGCGGGGTTCCGGGCGTATTTTGCGTAACCCACAATGTTTAAACACCGTGTGGATACGCCCCGGTGGTTTCAATGCTTCAGCCGCCACCAATGCGGGTGATGGATGTTGTCGAGCCGGTAGACGGTGTTCCATTGCCTGTAGTAAAGGTGCTCGAGCGGTGGCACGAGTTTCATGGCGAGGCAGGCGGGGGCGAGGAAGATTTCCACGCCGAGGCGCGGGCGGCGGCCGAGTTCCGGGTGTGAGTAATAAGTTTCAATGGCA
>DASZPK010000742.1:0-1549 GCA_035550335.1 Chthoniobacteraceae bacterium
TCTCGGGCGCTGCATGGCATCGGTCGCATGGGCGGACGAGGTGTTTGTGGTCGATTCGCACAGCACGGATGCCACGGCGAAGATCGCAGCTGCCGGGGGAGCGCAAGTGGTGCAATTCGATTTCAACGGGGTGTGGCCGAAGAAGAAGAACTGGGCGCTGGAAAACCTGCCGTTCAAGCATGAGTGGGTGTTCATTCTCGATGCGGACGAGGTGCTTCCGCGGGAGGCGGAGGATGAGATTCGCGACATCGTGGCGGCACCGGGGAGCGCGGACGGTTACTGGATCAACCGGCGGTTCCAGTTCATGGGGAAATGGCTGCGGCATGCCTATTACCCGAACTGGAATTTACGGTTGTTTAAACACAAGCTGGGGCGCTACGAGCAGCTTGCCTTCGTGGAGACGCGGAGCGGGGACAATGAGGTGCACGAGCACGTGGTCGTGAAAGGAAAGACCGGGAGGCTCAGGTGCGAGATGGACCATTATGCGTTTCCGAGCATCGAGGTGTTTGTGGAGAAGCACAATCGCTATTCGAATTGGGAGGCGCGGGTGGAACTGGAGGGGAGCGGCGGGGCGGATGCGATCCAGAAGGCGAATGTCGGGATGCGACGCCGGCTGAAGCGGTGGTCGCGCAGGCTGCCGTTTCGACCGCTGTTGCGCTTTTTATATGTTTATGCCTGGCAGCGCGGGTTTCTCGATGGCACGGAGGGGTATTATTTTGCGCGGCTCCATGCGGTCTACGAGTTTCTGTGCGTCACGAAGGCGCGCGAACTGGCGAAGCGGGAGAGGGAATGAGGATCATCGTCTGGGGGATCAATTACGCGCCGGAGACGACCGGCATCGGCCCGCACAACACGGCGCTGTGCGAGTTCCTCAAGGCGCGCGGGCACGACGTGGAAATGGTGACGACGTTTTCCTATTACCCCCGCTGGCGGAAGCTGCCCGGGGATGCCGGGCGCCTTTACCATACTGACACGATCAACGGCGTGCCGGTGCATCGCTGCTGGCATTACGTGCCGCGGCAGGTTTCGAGTGTTAAACGGATATTACACGAAGCGACTTTTTGTGTCACCTCGACACTGCGGATGCTTGCGCTCAAGCGCGCGGATCTGGTGATCGTTGTGTCGCCGCCGTTGTTGCCGGGGGCGGCGGCGTGGCTTTGCGGGGTGTTGAAACGCACGCGGTTTTTATTCCACGCGCAGGACTTGCAGCCGGAGGGCGCGCTGGAACTCGGGATGCTCAAGCCGGGGATGTTTGTGCGCGCGTTGCTTGGGATCGAGGTGTTCATTTATCGAAAGGCGTGGCGCGTTTCGGGCATCAGCGAGGGAATGCTGGAGGCATTTTCGAAAAAGGGAGTACCGGCGGCGAAGCAGGTTTATTTTCCGAATACGATTGTCGTGCCTTCGGAAATTCCGCAACGCGGGTTGTTCCGGGCGAAACACGGATTGAAGCCGGACGATTTTCTTGCGGTGCATTCGGGGAATGTCGGGATGAAGCACGGGTTGCAACAGCTCGTCGAGGCAGCGCGGATGGTGCGCGACGGGCGCGTGA
>DASZPK010000743.1:0-8048 GCA_035550335.1 Chthoniobacteraceae bacterium
TCATTCGTGATGGAGTCCCTTCAACAGCCCGTAGTGCGCCCGACGATCCGGTTGTTGCTCATCGAGGACGATGAGGACGACGCGCTGCTGCTCCGGGAATTACTCTCCCTCTCGAGCGTTTCATTCTCGATTGCAACGGCCACCAGCATGTCGAAGGCGCTCGAATGCCTGGCCGCCGGGGGCATCGACCTTGTGCTCAGCGACCTGTCGCTTCCCGACAGCAGGGGCATCCAAACCTTCACCTCGATCCATTCCGCCGCCCCGCAAATGCCCGTGATCGTCCTAAGCGGGATGGACGACGAAGACCTTGCCATGCAGATCGTGGAAAAGGGAGCCCAGGATTACCTCGTGAAGGGGCGCATCGATTGCCCGCTGCTCACACGCTCGATCCGCTATGCCATCAAACGCGTCGAGGCGGAGCGGGCGCTCGCGGAGGAGCGCCGCAAGAGCCAGGAAAACCTCGCCTTGTACAATCAGCAGCTCCGCCAGAAAAACATCCAGCTCGAGGACGATTTGCGAATGGCAAGCGAGGTGCAGCAGGCATTCCTGCCGCAACAGGCCGGCGGTTCCACCCGCAAAGTCGCGCACGATTCGTTGCATTTTTACAGCACCTATCTGCCGACCGGCCCCGTGGGAGGCGATTTCTTCCACATCCTGCCGCTTTCGGACACGACTGCCGGCGTATTCATCAGCGACGCCATGGGCCATGGTGTGCGGGCCGCGCTGGTGACGGCTCTTGAGCGCGCGCTCGTTGAGGAAATGGCCGTGGTAGCCAGCAACCCGGGCGTGTTTTTGTCGCAAATCAACCATTCCCTCATTTCGATCCTTCGGCGCACGGGGACACCGCTTTTCGTCTCGGCGTTTTACATGTTCATCGACGTGAAATATTCGGAGGTGCGGTACGCCGTGGCGGGACACCCGAGGCAATTGATCATCCGGCGCAGCGCTGGCGAGGTCGAGTCGTTTCCGTTGAACGGCCACGAACACGGACCCGCCCTCGGGATTTTTGACGGGCAAAGTTACGAAATGTTCCGCGGAACGCTTTCACCCGGCGACCTCGTGCTGCTCTTCACGGACGGCCTGTTTGAAGTGGAGGGGCCCGATGGGGAGTTATTCGACCAGAACCGGCTGAAGGAAGTGGTGCGCAACCGGATGCACCTGCCCCCGCAGGAATTGCAGCAGGCCATTCTCAACGATGTAAAACGATTTTCCGCCGACGGGACATTCATCGATGATGTCTGCCTGGTCGTGATGGCTTTCGACCCTCCCCGCGCGACGGGCGGCAACGGCGAAGCTTCAGACCAGGATCATTCCTATTCCCGCGGCGAACATAATCACAACAGTGACCGCCACCACCCATCTGCCGGTCATCGAACTGGGCTGGGAGCGCATAACGCGGGCATCGCAGGCCACGGCTAGAATGCCAGCGAGCAGAAACGGCGCGAGCAGGCCGTTGATGACCGCCGTCCAGAAAAGCGCCTTCACGGGATTGATCCCGAGAAAATAAAACAGAGTGCCGGCGAGGATCGAGACGATGATAACAATGTAAAACGGACCTGCGCGCCGGAACCTCTCGTTCAATCCCTGCCTCCACCGGAATGTCTCGGCGAGCGCGTAAGCCGTGGAGCCGGCGAGGGCGGGGATGGCAAGGAACCCGACGCCCACGATTCCCGCGGTGTAAAGCGTGGCGGCGAGCGGTCCCGCCAATGGCCGAAGCGCCTCGGACGCCTGCCGGGAAGTCTCGACGTGTGTTTGCCCGCTCTTGTGCAGCGTAAGCGCCGCCGACAAAATGATGAAATACATCACGATGTTGGAAACGAATGCGCCGACCCCCACGTCGATTTTGCGGTCGACGATTTCACGCCATGTCGCGCGCCGGCCGGGCCATTTGCGTTTTCCATCGGTTTTCTTGATCTCCACCTCCTGCGAGGCCTGCCAGAAAAACAAGTAAGGGCTGATGGTCGTGCCGAGGATCGCCACCAGGCCCGCCCACGCATCGTGCCCTTTCGGCCACGAGGGAATGAAGGTGTCGCGCAGGACCGCGCCCCACTGCGGGTGCAGGATGAACGCGGTGATCACGTAAGCAAACAGAACCAGCGTCAGCCATTTCAAGATGTTGACGATCGCGGCGTAATTAAAAAACACCATGGCAAGGACAATGGCGGCCGCCATGAGCGGGATCCAAACATAGCCGCTGATCCCCGAGAGCATTTGCGCGGCATCGGCCATGCCTTCGAAATCCGCGCCGATGTTGATGGTGTTTGCAACAACCAGCGCGCCAGCCATGCAGGCGATCGCCCATCGTGGAAATTTGCTGCGGAGCGCGCCTGCGATCCCCTCGCCCGTCGCCAACCCGATGCGGGCGCACATCATCTGCACAGCCCCCATCAGCGGCAAAGTGATGAACGCGGTCCACAAAAGCGCCGTGCCCATCTGGGCGCCCACGACGGTGTAAGTGGCGATGCCGGAAGGATCATCGTCCGCCGCCCCGGTAACGAGCCCCGGCCCAAGGATCGAGAAAAACCGCTTCCATGGCGCTTTTCTTTTCAAACCAGACATCGGATTGTGCGGGTGTAAAACATGCGGCTGCACGTACATCGCAGTCTGCGGAAGTAATGGATGTCCCCGGGCATAAATGGACACGAAATAAATGCGGAATTTTTTCGCCTTGCGGCTTGCAATCCCGATTATTGGGCCGAGGTTTATCAAAGCGCTATTCGAAGGCCTGCTTTTGCGGGGCCGCGAATAAAAGCCAGGGCAACCACCGATGAATGCGCCAGCAGCCAAATCGACGACAACCCACATCGCGATTTCCGAGCCGGACGAGGAATTGCTCCACGCGAGCCTCATCGGGCGGGACGTCTCGCCCGAAATGCGGAAGTTCCTCCAGAATCTCGTAAGGACGAAAAAATGGACGCGCAAAATCACGCTCCCCTCCGCTCATGAGGATGTCGCGGTGGCGCTGGTCTTCGCGAGCAGCTTGAAGGAGAGCGGGCTGGAAATCGTGACGGAGCTGCATGTTTTTTTCAAAAATCGCATCCTGATCGAGGAATGGAAGGTGGTCGGCGAAAACGACAAGACCTCCGACATCCCAAAGGAGGCATTTTCCTCCATGAGCATCCGGAAAGTGTATGTGAACCATGACATCGTGCACGTGGAATTGACCGTGCCGCTGCCGGGCCGTGAGCCGAGGCTTATCGAAAAGTGCTTTGATTTTGGCGAAGAAGGCGCCGATTAGGGGCGATTTTAAGGGGATTTGAGGGTTTTTTGGGGGAAAAGCGAGACTTTGCTCGCAATTCCCCGCTTTTGTGCTAACATGGCGCATGAAAAAGACTTATGGTGGTTTTTCCCGTCGTGGACCTGACTTCGTAACCGAGGAGCTCGCATCGGTCCTTTCGCGGAAAAGTTCGTTCGAATTCAAGGCCCTTTTCGACATCGTTCACGAGAATCTTCGCGAGCGCAAAGTCGCCAGCGGCGGCGAAGAAATGCTCCGCCTGCGCGCCTACGAAAAACTCCAAAATCTCGTCCAGGCCGGCATGGTCAAGAAGACCGGCAAGAAATACAAGGGCCTCGCTTCCGCGCTGACCACCCTCAACGCGCAAGCCAAGCAGACCGCGGCCGCCGCGGCTGCCGCAAAGTAAGCGACGCTTATCCTTGCAAAAGGACAAGCTTGTCTTGCCTCAAGGGACACCTTGTCCTTGCATATTCACCCGGGCCAAATCAATCCGGTTTGGCCGCCGGCTTTTTGCGCCTGAACCGCGCAAAGCTGAAGATCGAGCGCTTGCCGTCGTTCTTGATGGTAAACTCGTAACCTAGGAGCAGCTCCCCCCCGGGCGCGCTCTTGTGGATTTGTGAGACCCTGCCACTCAGCAGTTTTTTAAACTCGTCGTTGGAGATAAGTCCTTTTTTGCCGAGATAAGGCGACACGTGCTCGGCGAGTTCCTTTTTGGTGAGCAGGTTGTCGGTGATGAAACGGTCCTCCATGGCCACGGTGAGGCTGTACAGGCGCTCGCCGGCTGGGATTTCATCGACCTCGTACGCGATGTCGAACATCTTGAAGACGCGGTCGATGGCGGGAAGGTCCGCCTCCTCCACCAGGCGGCCTTCGCGGGAAAGGAGGTTCTCCTCATCCTGTATAAATGCTGTTACACGCTTGTATTTTTTCATCTCTGCCATTCTTCGAAATTCAAGGCGAGCATACCGGAACGTCCGCGCGAAGCGCCATTTTAATCGCTCCGTCGCCGCGCGCCGCGGGAATCAAATGCCGACGCCGGAAAACGTGACTGCGAGGCGGTTCACGATTTCAGTCAGCTTCGGGTGCGTGGACTCGAAGCCGCCCACGGAGGCCGTGAGTTCCTCGATGGCGGCGTCCAGTTCCCCGGGCTGCTTGTCCGGGCGCGTGGCCTCGCGGGTGGTCACGTCGGTGTAATGGGCTATGGCCTGTGCCTGCTCGTTGTGGGTTGCGGCGAGCGCCCCCACCTCTCTTTTCAAGTCCGCGATAAGGGCCAGCAACTGGCCCTTGGTCTCGTCCGGGATGTTGGACGCGCCCTGGACTTTGGTTTGAATCTCATCGAGCCGTTCCTGAATCATAAGCGCATATTACAATATGCAATTCCCGCAGCGAACACAATGGGAACTTGCTTGCCGCGGGAATGTTTGCCGCAATCGCGGCGCTATAATCCGAGCTCGTCGGCGTAAACGCAAAAGCCGTCCTTCACGCAACAGGCCGCGCCTCCCTCGCAACGCTTCAGGACTCCGTTGCAAATGCAATAGACCACCGCGCGCTGGCTGGAAGCCGGCTCCTCGTTTTCATGGAACCCCGGAATCTCCTCCACTTCCCCGGACGCTTCCCCGCCCGGGTCGCGTCTTTGGATGGAGATGCGCAACTCCTCGAGTTCCGGGGGTTGCGCCGGCGCGAGTTTCGGCATGGTAAAGACCGACGCTGCCGCAAGCGGGGCGATCGGTGTCATTGGCCCAAGCGGAGCACTTGGCGCAATTGGCCCAGCTTCCGGTTGGTCATGCCGGCCGTTGCGTTTTTTGGCAACGGATTTTTTGGACGACGCCTTGATTTTCGCAACGTCCGCCGGCTGGTCGTCGCCGCTCGGGATCACGACGGTCCCGTGGCACTTCGGGCAATTGATTTTTCTGTCGAGCGCCCGCACTTCGAGGGTGACCTCGCCGCCGCACGAGGGACAGAGCTTTCGGATGAGCTTGTCGTTAAGCCGCATGATCCACCGTTCTTTCCGGGGAAGGTTCCAGCTCGCTGAGGAAATCCATTTCCTCCCGGCTCACCCGCAGCGAGACGATTCTTTAGACCACCGGTTCAGGAATCGTGTCCGGTCCCGCGTGAAAGGAGACGTGGGGGCATTGGATTTCCTTGAAGCACAAGGGGCAGAAACCCATCTCACCGGCCTGGCGGACATCCATTCCCAAGCGACCGTCGCATGAGGGACAGGAAAATTTGACCTCGATCGAAATGATATTGGGCGCGTGCATTTGCTCCCTGGGGGTCGGATGAAAACCGGACTCGGAAGGGACCGGCGTGGAACTGAAACATTTCGGGCACTCGCACAAGCCGCGCATTTGGCCGGGCTCCCTCTCGATGCCGGTGCCGCAGAAGACGCAATAAAAACGGATTCTGTTTGTCGTTTTTTGCGTTTTATCCGTATCAGGCATGTTTTTGAAAAAATCCCTCTTTCGTGCTTGACTCCAACTAGGTAGCACACTACCTATTGAAGTCAACTTAAAACTTGCCACTACATATAGGGTCGAAGGGGTGGTTTCGCAAAGGGCAAAGCTATGAGCGAACTATACAGCAGGGATTCAGGACAAACCGATTCGCGGCTGATCGGGAAATCGCACTCCCTCGACGACGTGTGCCGGCTCACCGGTTTCGAGGCGTCGAGGCTCCGTTTCATCGAGCGGGAATTCGCCGAACATTTCCCCCAGAGCCATGGCGGCGGAAATGCGTTCGACGCGCAACACATCGATCTTTTCCGGAAAATCCACCGGCTGCTTTTCGACGAGGGGCAATCGCCGTTTGAGATTCGCCGGAATCTCTCGCACGATTTGCGCCGCTTGAAGATCATTGCCGTCACGAGCGGCAAAGGCGGCGTCGGCAAGACCACCGTGTCGCTCAATCTCTCCATCGCCATCGCCGCGCTCGGGCAGCGCACGCTGCTGCTCGATGCGGACCTCGGCCTCGGCAATGTGCATGTCTTCGGTGGTGTCGCCCCACGCGGGTCGATGATGGATTTGATCGATGGAAAACAAAGCGCCGTGAAGCTTCTCTCCCAGGGACCGGGCGGCATCCAGGTTCTGTGCGGGAGCACAGGCCATGCGCGCCTGGCGGACGTGGCCCCGGAAATGATCGAGCGGCTCGGCCGCGAACTCGCGACGCTCGGCGGGACGTTTGACACGCTGGTCATCGATACGGGCGCTGGCATCTCCGCGCAAGTGACGCGGTTTCTTTCGATGGCCGATGAGGTCGTGGTCGTGACCACGCCGAACATCGCCGCCACGCTCGACGCCTACGGGGTCATCAAGGTGATGCGCGAGGAATCGATGCGCGGGCAAATCCACCTGCTGGTGAACCAGGCCGAGGACGAGGCGCAAGCCGGCGTGGTGTCGGAAAAAATCCGCGCGTGCAGCGAGAAGTTTTTGAAATATTCGCCGTCCATCCTCGGCAGCGTGATGCGCGACCCGGCTGTCGAGGAGGCGAACCAGGCCCGCAGGCCGCTCCTCGTTTCGCAGCCGCACCATCCGTGCTCAGTGGCGATGGCGCGGGCCGCGGCAAAACTTTACCCCCCCGCCCCGGCCGCCGCCGAACCAGGGCAACAGGATTTTGAAACGATGCGCGTCCTCAACCGGATCGCCACCACGGCCGCCGCATGAAACATCCGCTTTACCACGCAGAAGTGAAGCAACCACCAATCCATCATCAACTGAAATGAACCCAAACATCATCGAAGTGCCCGATCCGGGGGAAAGTGGAGTGTCGTCCCTGCCGCGGCTCGCGGAAAAAATCTTTGCCGAGCACGAGTCATTCCGTGTCGTAAAGGACCCGGAACCGCCGCCGGCGGGCGCGAATTTCATCCGGTTCTATGGATTGAGCGAGAATCCGTTTTCGGACGCGGTGAATCCCGGCTATTTCTACAAGACCGGCGGCCATGCCGACGCGCTCGCGAAAATGATGCTGGCGGTGGAGCACAACACCTCGCTCGGGATGATCACCGGCCCGAGCGGCACTGGTAAAACATTGATTACACAACTGCTGCTCCAGCAGCTCGACGCCGCGAAATTCCACGCGGTGCTCGTGCTGGTGACGCCCGGCATGAGCAAGACGGCGCTGCTCCGCGAGATCCTCTCCGAGCTGGGCATCGCCATGCCCGAGGGGATCAGCCGCACGCACGACCTGCTGCGCATCCTCAGCCATTACATCATCGAACTGCACGAAAACGGCCGGCGGCTCGTCTTAATTATCGACGAGTGCCATTTCCTGAGCGCGGATTGCCTGCACGTCATCCGGACCATCAGCAACATCGAAATCCCCGAGTGCAAGCTGGTGACCTCGCTGCTTTTCGGCGAGGAGCGCTTCACCGAGCGCCTCAAGCATGCGAGCTACGAATCGCTGCGCAACCGGATGTACCTGCGGGGCGAACTGGGCGCGATGGATGCGGAGGAGTGCGCGCAATACATCAAGTTCCGCCTCATGGTGGCGGGACGCATGACCGACCTTTTCGATGAAAGCGCCCTTGCCGCGCTGCACGCCCGGTCCGGCGGCGTCTGCCGCAAACTCAGCAAACTCTGCATGCTGACGCTCCTGATGGGCGCGATGAAGGGGCGCGAACTCCTGCAGGAATCCGACGTGGCCGCCTGCGCTTCCATGATGTAACCCCCCAAGGCAAATGAACATTTGCCGCTCTCCTTTCGTCTCTCTTTCAGAACCATGAGTACCGGATACAGCAAGACTCTCCTTCGCAAGGGCGCCCTCAAGCCGCACGGCGGGCATCCCGGCCATCGCCATGCGCACAAGGGCAAGGGCGGCG
>DASZPK010000744.1:0-3888 GCA_035550335.1 Chthoniobacteraceae bacterium
CCGCATCATCGACATGCGCCAGGAGACGCTCAAGCAAAAGACCCAGCCCGTCCTCTCCGACCGCCTCTCGAAAGCGATCAGCGACCGCCTCGAAAAAAAGGAGCAGTCGATTTTGTTCCTCAACCGCCGCGGCTTTTCCACCTCCCTCATTTGCACGAAATGCGGTTACGTCTGTGAGTGCCCGAATTGCAGCGTTGCGCTCACCTATCACCGCGCGGCCTCAAAAATCGTGTGCCACATTTGTGGCCACGTCGGCGCCGTGCCGTCGAAATGCCCCGAGTGCGCCGACCCGAAAATCCGATACTCCGGCGCCGGCACGGAAAAAGTGGAGGAAGCCATCGCGAAAATATTTCCCAAGGCCGTCATCCGGCGCATGGATGCCGACACCATGTCGAAAAAGGATTCCTACCGCGAAACCCTCGGCGCATTCCGCGCCGGGAAGATCGACATCCTCGTCGGCACGCAGATGATCGCCAAGGGGCTCCATTTTCCAAACGTCACCCTCGTCGGCATCATCAATGCCGACCTCGCGCTCCACCTCCCCGATTTCCGCGCGGGCGAGCGGACCTTCCAGTTGCTCACGCAGGTCGCCGGGCGCGCAGGGCGCGGCGATGTCGACGGTGAAGTATTTGTACAGAGTTACACACCGTTCAACCCCTCCATCCAGTTCGCGCGCCATCACGACTTCGACGGCTTCTGGCAGCAGGAAATTGAATTCCGCAAGAAAGGCGAATGGCCCCCGTTTTCGCACATGGTCCTCATCACCCTACGCTCCCCGCACGAGCGGAAGGCCGATTTCTCCGCCACCACACTCGCGCGCCGCCTGCGCGAGGATTTGCCCGAAGGCGTCATCCTGAGCGAGCCGGTGCCGGCGCCGCTGGCAAAATCGCACGGTAATTTCCGCTTCCACCTCACACTGCGCACCCGCGCCATCCTCAAGCTGAGCCGCCATCTCCGCGCGGTCCTCGACAAGTTGACCTTCCCCGAGGAAGTCATCGTCACGGTGGACGTCGATCCGTATCAGTTGATGTAAGACACGTGTTCCGCGGGTGGGTTTTCCGCCTGCGCGGTCACTTGGGCTTTTTGCTCAGCTCCATCGCCTGCTCGTCGTTGCGACCGAGCGTGGCCATCAGGTCCGCGGTTTCGTGGTACTCGCGGGTGGAATCGGTTAGGGCGAGGTTGCCCATCTCGATGAAATGCGTGAGCCAGATCTTTTGCTCGCAATCGCACGGGCCGGCGATCAATTTTTGCGCGGCGGGAAGGGCCTCGTTCCACACGGCTTTGTTGGGCGCCTGACTCCTCGCCCCGGCGAGATCCACAAACATGGCAAGCTGCTCGAGGTACTGATCGGGGATCGTGGCCGCGTTGGCGGGGAGCGGGGTGAGCTTGACGGCAAACGTATTCGCGACGGGCTGGACGGACGCGTTTTGCCCGGGGTTTTGACCGGCGGGGGCGTTCGATCCCGCGGCGGCGCTTTGCGGCGCGGGCTTGGAGTTATCGCCGTTGTACGGGCCGTGGAGGGCGACCACGCCAAATCCAACCGCGAGGAGAGCGGCGGTGCCGGCCCCGAGAGCCACAAAGCATTTCTCCATTTTGGTCATACGTCAGGAACTCCTTGCGCGGGCAATGTAAACCGCGGGTTGCCGGCTGTAAAGGGCTTGCATTGAGCGCTTCACTGGAGCTTGTTCGCGCGCTTTTTGCCCTCGTCGAGGAAGGTTTCGATGAGCGCGCTTTTCGGGCCGCGCCACATCATGCCGATCACGGCAGGCGGGAATCCTTTCAGCGGCAGGGCGCGGACATTGGCGGGCAGTGGATGGTTGGGAATCGGGATGGTGAACCCGATCCCGAACCCGCCGGCGACATAGATTTCGATCAGTTCGGAGGAGCTGACCTCGATGGAGGGAAACCATTCCACACGTTTTTTTGCGAGCCACGCCTGGAAATTTCTTGAGATGGCGACCGTCTGCGGCATGCAGATGAGCGGCTCCTCGATGCGGTCGCGCTTCCAGAGTTCCTCGGCGGATTTGACCGGGCAGTCCTTGTGCACGAGGAGGACGACCGGGATTTCCAGCAGCGCGAGGGAATGCACATCGGGAGGCGGCTTGCGCTCGATGAGCGTAACGGCGAGGTCGATCTCGTCGGCGCGCAGAAGATCCTCGAGCGTTTCCGGCGCGCCCTCGCGCAGCGACAACTTCAGGCCGCGGAATTTGCCGCGCACCCCCTGGAACAATTCGGGCAGGTGCTCGCGCATCACGATGTTCGATGCGCCGACTCGGATATGCACCGCGCGGCCGCCCTGGATCTCGCCCTCGACCTTGTCGAGGTTCGCAAAGAACGGCTTGATGAATTCGAAAAGCTGCTTCCCGGCAGGGGTAAGCGCAAAAGGGCGGCGTTGAAACAATGTAACACCGAGCGACTCCTCCAGCCGCGCCACTTGCCCGCTGATCGCGGGCTGCTGGATGCCGTAAGGAATGTTCTTCGCCGCCTCGGTGACCCCGCCGTGGCGCGCGACGTAATAAAAAAGCTCGAGGTAATGGATGTTCATGCGTTGCCTTGGGCATTACGCCCTGCGTTTGCGCAACACGAGGTGGACCGCCAGCATGAGCGCGAGCCCGGCCACGAGGCCCGCGCCGCCATACTTGACCTTCGTTTTCACGGACCGCAGCGCGACAAAAGCGTTGTTTATCGGGTTCATCGTCTCCTGGATGCGGAAAACTTTCCATGCGCCATCCTCCTTGCGGCACACCGAAGTCCAGCCGCCGGTGAAGGAAATCTCCTTCCCGTTTGCGAGGGTGATCTTCTCGTCCGTGGTGCCGCGCGAGACCGCCACCTCGCCGATGATGTCGGTCTTGTCCACATTCACGGTCACATGATAAGTGCCGCCCGGGCCGATGACGTCCTGGATGTGTTTCCAGTAATTCACGAGGCCTTCGTATCCCTGCACGGTATCGCTGGTGACCATGATGCCGGTCACGTCTTTGCTGAGGTCGCCCTGGATTTTGGAGAGGTCGCCCGAGTTCGCGGCCTCCTCGTAGTGCGCCTTGATCGCACGCAACGCGGCGCGGTCGGATTCATCGTCGGCGCGCGCGAGGGGATTCAGGCAACAAAGGGCGAGAAGGAGGGGAACCGCGGCCACCGTTTTCATGGCCGTATGTCTTACTACGTCGGGTCGGACATTGCAGGGAAAATTTTTGGGAGCACCGCGGATTTTTTCCATGTGTGGAAAGCGCAGGCATAACCCGCGAAGGCGAGCACGCTCCCCGCCGCGATGTCCACGAGCACATGCTGCCGTGTGGCGATAGTGGAATACAACACCAGCAGCGCCCAAATCCACAACACGGCGCGCCACGCGCGGGACGCCGCAAAATCGCGCACAGCCAGCCCGCCGGACAACGCCGAATAAACCGCAAACGCCGCATGAAGCGAGGGGAACGAGTGGTAGGGTTTGTCGGTGACGATCAACAAGCGGTAGACCGTGTTTGCCCCGGCCGGGTCGGGCCGCACATTAACGGTCGGCCAAAAAAGGAAGATGACGTTTGCCACGAAGGTGATGAGGAGTAGTCCGCCGACGTAGCGGAGGATTTGTCCGCGTTGGTTCATCAAATAGGGGCCGACGCCCATGAGGAGAAAATTCGAGAAATAAATCCAGACCGCCTGCGGCTGGAACGGAATCAACAGTTCCCATTTGCCCGCCTGCAAAGTCGTCGCCGGAAAATAGTGGTGCTGCTGCAAAAAGAGATAGGGCGCGTAAAGCAACGGATAGAGCGCAATCGTGAGCGCGAGTTTGAGCGGCCATAGCGCTCGCAGACGCCCCGCGATGGAATCGGCGTTATTCAACGTCGCAATCCTCCCGTGTCCTCACCCGCTTGCCGTCCTTCCAGACGGAAA
>DASZPK010000745.1:0-7491 GCA_035550335.1 Chthoniobacteraceae bacterium
CTCAATGGCGCGATCATTTTGTTGTCGCGATAAATGAGATACAACTCCGCATAGGTCTGGCCGACGCAGTAATCGTCCGCCATGTAAGTCCTCGGGCCGCACTGCCAGTTGCCGGCGTCGCCCATGGCGCGCATCGCGTCACGATATTTCGCATCGCCGGAGATGCCCGCGAGCGCCATCATCCCGGCGTCGCCGGCGCCCTGCGTCCAGTCAGTCGCGGGGTGTTTCGAGGGGTTCGCAAGCTGCCAGTCAGCCACGCGCTGCATGATGGCAAGCACAGACTGCGGGGTGATTTCGCCGGAAGGCTGTTGCGCGCCGGCTCCAGCGGCAAAAACGAGCACGAACGCGATCAAGACATGGCGCATTTTCATAGGGGAGAACCGCGCACCGAATCTGAAGAAGCCTGTCCCGTGAAACAAGGAAAAACCGCGATTGACCCGACGCAAACGCAAAACCTACACTCGCGCCATGTTTGAGAGCACCATCCGCCGGATGCCGCGTCCCCGGGACATCGCGCAGGCGACGACGCAGGAACTGCGCGACACATTCCTGTTAAACAATCTTTTTACAAACGGCGCGCAAGGATACTTCACCGACCTCGACCGTCTCGCGGTCGCCGGCATCACCCCGCGCGAGCCCTTTGAGCTGCCGAACCACAAGGAAACCGGTCGCGCATTCTTCCTCGAACGGCGCGAACTCGGCGCCATCAACATCGGCGGTCCCGGCGTCGTGCACGTGGACGGCCACACTTTTTCGCCCGACCGCCTCGACTGCGTTTACGCGCCCATGGGATCGAAGTCGGTCGTCTTCGAGAGCCGCGACAAAAACAACCCGGCGAAGTTTTACATCCTGAGCTGCCCCGCGCACACCGCGCACCCCGCCGCGATGATGAAATCCGCCGACGCCTCACCGGTGGCACTCGGCGCGCAAGCCACCGCAAACCAGCGGACGATCTACAAATTCATCCACGAGGGCGGCATCCGCAGTTGCCAGCTCGTGATGGGTTTCACTGCGCTCGCCGAAGGCAACGTCTGGAACACCATGCCGCCGCACACGCACTGGCGCCGCAGCGAGGTCTATTTTTACTTCGACCTCGGCGAAAGCGTGCTCGCGCATTTCATGGGCGAACCCGATGCCACGCGCCATCTCTTCGTGCGCAACGAGGAAGCCGTGCTCTCGCCCGCGTGGTCGATCCACTGTGGCTGCGGCACCGCCAGCTACAAATTCATCTGGGGCATGGCCGGCGAAAACCAGCGATTCGACGACATGGACGCCGTCAAACCCGCCAACCTGCGATAATGAGCCGCCTGAAAGACAAAGTCGTCGTCGTCACAGGCGCCAGCCGCGGCATCGGCCAGGCCATCGCAGTCGCCTGCGCGCGCGAGGGCGCAAAGATCGTGGGCATCGCGCGCAGTTCCCAGGCCGAAACAATCGCGCGCGCAAAGGCCGCGGGTGGCGATTACATCGACCTCGAAGCCGATTTGAGCGCCGGCACGCAAAAGGAAGGGGCGGACTTGGTCGCAAAAATCCTCAAGCTCACCTCCCGCATCGACGTGCTCGTAAACAACGCCGGCATCATCCGCCGCGCGCCCGCAGTCGATTACAGCGAGGCGGATTGGAACGAAGTCCTGCGCACCAACCTCACCACACCCTTTTTCCTCTGCCAGGCGACCGCGAAGTGGTGGCTTGATACAGGCCGCGCCCAAGCGCACGCCAACGCGCGCCTGAAAATCGTGAACATCGCCTCCCTCCTCTCCTTCCAAGGCGGCATCCTTGTCCCGGCCTACACCGCCAGCAAGCACGGCATCGCCGGCATCACCAAGGCGCTCGCGAACGAGTGGGCGAAAGAGCGCATCAACATCAACGCCATCGCCCCCGGCTACATTGGCACGGAAAACACGCAGGCCCTCCAAGCCGACCCCGCGCGCAACAAAGCCATCCTCGACCGCATCCCCGAGGCCCGCTGGGGCAGCCCCGAGGACATCGCCGGCGGCTGCGTCTTCCTCGCGTCGCCGGAATCCGATTATGTCAACGGCACCGTACTCGGCATCGACGGCGGCTGGATGGGACGCTGATTCCTCCCTTACGCAACTTCCGCTTGCTTTACTATATTTACTGAGTATAGATTAAATCCACGCTGTTTGCGGAATGCAACGGCGGGGTCGCCAAGTGGCAAGGCACGGCTCTGCAAAGGCTGTATACGCCGGTTCGATTCCGGCCCCCGCCTCCATCCCGCGCGAGCTTTCCATTTGCGCGCCATTCGGCTTAAGCTCGCCGCATGGATACGAATCACTCGCAAGCTGAGGAATACGATCTCGTCGTGCTGGGCAGCGGTGAAGCGGGAAAATACATCGCGTGGACAATGGCCCGGAAAGGGATGCGCGCCGCCGTGATTGAGCGGAAATACGTGGGCGGTTCGTGCCCGAACATCGCCTGCCTGCCGAGCAAGAACATCATCCACAGCGCGAAAATCGCCTCCTATTTTTGGAGGAACGAGGAGTTTGGAATCACCAAGGACAACACGCGCATCGACATGGCCGGCGTGCGCGATCGGAAACGCAAGATGGTCGATGGCCTCGTGGAAATGCACCTCGGCATTTACAAATCGAGCGGCACGGAATTGATCATGGGCTCCGGGCGATTTACCGGGCCGAGGACCATCGAGATCGCGCTCGACGCCGGCGGCACGCGCGTGTTCCGCGGGAAAAACGTGGTGATCAGCACCGGCAGCCGCGCGGTCATCGATCCCGTGCCCGGCCTCGCCGAGGCGTCGCCGCTCACGCACATCGAGGCGCTCGACCTCGACCGCCTGCCGGAGCGCCTGCTCATCATCGGCGGCGGCTACGTTGGCCTCGAATTCGCGCAAGCCTTGCGACGGTTTGGGAGCAGCGTCACGATCATCGAGCGCAATGCGCGGCTCGCGCACCGCGAGGACCCCGATGTCTCCGACGCGCTCGCGGCCATTTTTCGCGAGGAAGGCATCGAAATCGTGACCGATGCCGCCATCTCGCGCGTCGACGGAAAATCGGGCGAGTGGGTGAACGTCCACGCCACGCGCAACGGCGCCCACATCCTGCTCGAAGGCACGCACCTGCTCGCCGCCACCGGACGCACGCCAAACACCGCCGGCATCGGCCTCGATCTCGCGGGCGTGGAAACCACCGGGCGCGGTTTTGTGAAAGTGAATGAGCGCCTCGAAACGACCGCGCCCGGCATCTGGGCCGTGGGCGATTGCGCGGGCAGCCCGCATTTCACGCACGTCGCCTTCGACGACTTCCGCATCGTGCGCGGCAACCTGACCGGCGGCCACCGCGTCACCACCGGGCGGCTCGTCCCCTCCTGCACCTTTACCGATCCCGAGTTCGCCCGCATCGGCCTCAGTGAGACGGAAGCGAAGGAGCGCGGCATCCCGTACCGCCTCGCAAAAAACCAGATGGCCTCGGTGCTGCGCGCACGCACCGTCTCCGAGACGCGCGGATTCATGAAAACGCTTGTCGATACGGGCAGCGACCGCATCCTCGGCTTCGCGATGCTCGGGGCGGAAGCCGGGGAAGTCGTCTCCACCGTCCAACTCGCGATGACCAACGGCCTCCCCTTCACGGTGTTCCGCGACGCCATCTTCACGCACCCCACAATGCACGAGGGGCTCGTCACGCTCTTTTCGTCCGTGCCGGCAGCCGTGTGATTTCACCGCTTATTTCGAGCCGTCCGTTCCTTTCGGCTCTGGCCACAAAACAGCAATGACCAGCCCGACCGCGATCCCGAGCGACACCTCGAGGAAGCGGTGAAACGCCGTCGCCCAGACCTGCCCGGCATGTGCCACGAGCATCACGATCGTGAGCGCAATCGCCGCGAATCGGGAAGCCGCCACTCCCAACTGGAGCGCCGCACAAACCAGCCCGACGCCAAACACACCACATCCGTAAGCGACCACGCCCGAGCCGAAACACGTCGCCAGCAACGCCCCGGACGCCGAACCCAGCGCCGTGCCCGCCCAGCGTTGCCACGCGATCGTCAATGGGCCGAGGTTTGACTGCATCACCACCAGCGTCGAAATCGGCGCCCACCAAACCTCCGGCAACCCGACAAGGCGCGCCGCCAGCAAAGAAAGCACCGCGCCGGTCGCGCTGCGCGCCGGATGCACTACGGATTTGGCAAATTGCGCGAGCTTCATCTATTCGAAACGAGCCTGACCAAAAACGCCATGCCCCTCCTCACGGTTTGTGCTTGGTTTGCCATCTTTATTCCTCACCCACAAGCTTGATTCCGCCGGTGACTCATTCATTCGGTTGCCGTCCGCCGGGCGGAATACATTTCCTTGCCACCAGCACAATCAGTTCCCCCGATTCATCCGCCGTGCCAGGAGGTCTTTTCGGAAATGATTTATATTCGATCTCGAAATGGTGTTCGGACAAAAATGTGTAGAGATGGTTGTTGTTTTTGAGCCCTTTCTCGGAGAAGAGCGCCCGGCTTCCTCGCATCGGCAGATTGATGACCAGCATCCTTCCGCCCGTTTTGAGATATGTCGCAAATCCATCCAGGACTTTCCTGAAATCGACGTAATTCAGGATGTCCGAAAACATGATGGTATCCGCTTGTTCTCTGTCGACAGCGGTACGGGGATCCATCCCGAGGAACAGGCATGCCCTGATCAAAGCCTTTCGGAGACCCAGCACCCCTGGCTCCCCCACCTTCCCCGCATCAAGCCTGACCCTCAGTTCGTCCGGAGAACTCGCGTTATCAGCGGCAATATCGACACAGATCCACTTCCGGCCCGGTTTTGCTTTCAACAGCCGCGTTACCGGCGACGCACCGCTGCCCACATCCACGATCAGATTACCAATCTTATCCTCGGATTCCAGCCCGTCGAAGACAGGTTCCAACAGCCGCCGCTTTATTGCCGGGCTGTAGGTGGCGCCCCAATACAATTCCCAGATCAGCGCGCAATTGGCAGCGGCGATTTCTTCCGCGGTCAATATCTTTCTCCCCCAGCTCCTGCGCACCTGGTCTATCCATGTGACTATGCAAACCAGTATCAATGTTACCAGTATTGCAACGAGAACCAGCGGAAATATTGCATGCCCCATGTATTATTCGCTTACCATTTTGAAAGCGCGGGTCAAATCCCACGTGCCGGACTCCGGGCTGTGGACACGGGAAACGAAGACGTTTCAACACCGCAACAATGAAGCATAAAGCTCGTGCGTCTGCTTCGCGATGGCCGACCAACTGAATTTCTCCTCGGCGCGTTTGCGGCCGGCTTTGCCGAAGGCTTCGCGTTTGGCGGGGTCGGCCATGAGTTCGTTGATGCGCGCGGCGAGGTCGCGGGAAAATTGGTCGGGGTTCACCGGCTCGAACGGACTCTGGTTCATCTGCTCGAGCGGGACGAGGTAGCCGGTCTCGCCGTGGAGGACCACCTCCTTGATGCCGCCCACCGCGCTCGCGACCACGGCGGTCTCGCAGGCCATCGCTTCGAGGTTGATGATGCCGAAGGGCTCGTAAATCGACGGGCAGCAGAAGACCGCGGCTTGGGAATACAATTCGTACACTGTCGCCTTGTTCACCATCTCCTCGATCCAGATCACCTTGCCGGGATGCGCGACCTTGGCGGCCTCGACCGCGGTTTTCATCTCGGCGGCGATCTCCGGCGTGTCGGGCGCACCGGCGCAGAGCACGACCTGGAACGAGGGGTCCATGTATTTGATCGCGTTGACGAGATGGACGATCCCCTTCTGCCGCGTGATGCGCCCCACGAAAAGCACGAACGGCGTCTTCGGGTCGATGCCGTATTTTTCCAGCGCGGCGGTGGTGGTGACCTTTTTGTATTCCGCGAGGTCGATGCCGTTGTAGATGATGTGGACACGCTCGTCGGGGACGTTAAACAAGCGTAAGATATCCGCCTTGGTCTCCTTCGAGACGGCGACCACGGCGTCGGCCATCTCGATGGCGGTTTTCTCGACCCAGCAGGAGAAGTCGTAGCCGCCGCCAAGCTGCTCGCGCTTCCACGGCCGCAGCGGCTCCAGCGAATGGACGGTGAGGACCATCGGGATGCCGTAGTTCAGCTTCGCGAGGATGCCGCCGAGATGGGTGTACCAAGTGTGAAGGTGGACGACATCGGCGTCGATGTTTTCGGTGTTCCAGTCGAGGCAATGCTGCGCTGCTCCGAAGACTGAATGCAGCGGCTTCGGCGCGGTGTAGGCCGAGGTATCGACGCCGTAGCCAGTCACCTTGAGCGAAGGCGTATCGAGCCTCAGCTCGCGGCGCTCCTTGCCATAGCAACGCACCTCCACCTGCATGAGCTTCGCGAGTTCGCGGCTGAGGTAATCGACATGCACGCCCGCGCCGCCATAGATCGTGGGCGGATATTCGTTAGTTAAGAAAAGTGTTTTCATGAGGTCGGCTTTAATCGGGGCCGGGCACTCACTTGGCCTTGCGGCCTTTTCTCAATGCCCGTGCGCGTTGGCAATCCAGTATTTGATGAAAATCGGGATGATAAGGATGGCGACGATATTCACGACCTTGATCATCGGGTTGATCGCGGGGCCGGAGGTATCCTTGTACGGATCGCCCACGGTATCGCCGGTGACCGCCGCGGCGTGCGCGGGCGAGCCTTTGCCTCCGTGGTTACCTTCCTCGATGTATTTCTTCGCGTTGTCCCATGCGCCGCCGCTCGAGGTCATGGCGATGGCGACGAAAAGGCCGGTCACGATCGTGCCGACGAGCACGCCGCCGAGCACCACGGGACCGAGTTGCGGGATCGCCGCGACCGCAACCACGAAAATCACCGGCAACAGCGCGGGAACGATCATCTCGCGCAAGGCCGCTTTCGTCACGATATCCACGCAGGTGCCGTAATCGGGCGTCTCCTCGCCCTTCAAAATACCGGGCTTCAATTTCAACTGGCGGCGCACTTCCATCACCACCGCGCCCGCGGCCTTGCCGACCGCATCCATGCTGAACGCCGTAAAGAGGAACGGCAGCAACCCGCCGATGAAAAGGCCGATGACCACATTCGGGTCGCGCAGCGAGAATTCAAACCCGACGATGGTCACGTTGTGGTTGTGGAAGGCCTCCTGCAATTCCTCGACATACGAGCCGAAGAGCACCAGTGCCGCGAGGCCGGCCGAGGCGATGGCATAGCCTTTTGTGACCGCTTTCATCGTATTGCCGACTGCGTCGAGTTCGTCCGTGATGACACGAACTTCCTTGGGCAACCCGCTCATCACCGCGATGCCGCCGGCGTTGTCGGTGATCGGCCCGAAGGCGTCGAGCGAGATGATCACGCCCGCCATTGAGAGCATGCTGGTGACGGCGATGGCGATGCCGTAAAGCCCGGCAAACTGGAAGCTGAAGAAAATCGCGATGCCGATGAACCCAACCGGGAGCGCCGTGGCGCGCTGGCCGATGGCGAGGCCCTTGATGATGTTCGTGGCGTGGCCGGTCTCGGAGGCCTTCGCGATTTCACGCACGGGCGAATATTGCGTGGAAGTA
>DASZPK010000746.1:0-1653 GCA_035550335.1 Chthoniobacteraceae bacterium
CACTTCCAAATCATCCTCCGAGACGGCGATCTTGAGGCGCAGATGGCTGCCGGAACTCATCGAGTAAAGCTCGTACACCACCTCGTAACGCGGCTCGGAGCCGAAATTATCGACGCTCGAAATGTCGACCAGGTAATCGAAACCGAGATCGTTTTTGGCCAGCTTGCAGATTTCCGCGATGTCCTGCCGCTCGACATAAACGGTGGTTTCCCCACGGAACCCGGCGGTTTTTGAAACGGAAAATTTCGAGCGGATGGCTGTTGCGGCGTCGGTGGGCGTCATGACTTGAGGGACTTGAAAAACTCGCGCTTGAGGTCGGCGGTGGCGGGTTCGGTCTCGATCTTTTTCTGCAACCGCATCAACCCCTCGATGAGCGCCTCGGGGCGCGGCGGGCAGCCGGAAATATAGACATCCACCGGGAGCAGGCGGTCGATGCCCTGGAGCACCGCGTAGCTGCGATACATGCCGCCGCTGGAGGCGCAGGCCCCCATGGCGATCACCCATTTTGGCTCGCACATCTGGTCGTAAATACGCTTCACGGCCAGCGCCATTTTGTAAGTCACCGTGCCGGCCACGATCATCACGTCCGACTGGCGCGGCGAAAAGCGCATCACCTCCGCGCCGAAGCGGGCGATATCGAAGCGGGAGGCGCCGGTGGCCATGAGCTCGATGGCGCAGCAGGCGAGCCCCATCGGCATCGGCCAGAGCGAATTTTTGCGCATCCAATTGATGGCGGTATCGAGGCGCGTGAAAATCACGTTCCCCTCGATTTTCGAGTCATAAGCGACAGGAGTGGTTTCAACCATGGTGAAAAGATGATGGCAGCAGCGGGCGACCGCAAGAGAAAATATGCGGGGAGGAATTTAATCCCCGTTTTATTTCGCGGTCTGCCGGTAGATCGGATGGTCGATCCAGAACGGGTCGGCGACGCCTTTTTTGTAGGCATCGAGCGCCTCGGGCGAGGAATCGACCCGCAGGTCGCTCTTGGAGTCGTCCTCGTTTTGCCACGTCTCATCCCAATAGATGGCGGCCTTGAGGCGCGGGTAATTTTTCATCGTGGAAAATGCCTCGGCGATGAAATCAGCCTTGCTGCCCGATTTCGGGAATTCGCCGCAGCGCCACTCGGCGATCATCACCGGCTTGGAGGGATCGAGCTTGCAGATCTCGGCGTAGGGCTCCTTGAGCAGCGGGCTGAAGGGGCTCCATGCGTCGTCGGGGTATTGCGCGCCGCTGATGGTGAGGGCGAGCCAGTCCACATAGCCCGCGCCGGGATAATATTGGGCGATGTAATTCCAGTCGTCCTGTGGGATCGAGAAATTCATCACTTGGAAGACCCAGATGACGTTCGAGGCCCCCTTCGCGCGCACGCGATCCACCACGTAGCGGTACGCTTTTTTGTAGGTCTCAGGGCCTTCGTATTGGCCGCCCGTGGGGCTCAACGATGAGACGGAGAGAGTGAGATCGAGTTTCCCTTGCTTCCCAATCGCACCGGTAAAGGTCCCGCTCCCGGTGTCCGTCCCGCTGGCAGCAACTTTTTCGTCCCCACCGCAATACATTCCCGACCACGGAAACCCGGACCCATTGGGTTCCTTCGCGAATGAGACAAAAAGCGGGTGCCCGAATTGCTTCGCCGCCGCCGCCCATGCGTCGATG
>DASZPK010000747.1:0-1905 GCA_035550335.1 Chthoniobacteraceae bacterium
GGCCCCCGCGAACGCAAACGTGCGATGCATCCAGGCGCCCGCGGGCGACATGGCGAATTTGCAGCCCGGGGTGGTGGAAAACGCTGTGTTACAAATGCTGATGAATTAGCGTGTGTTAGCCCGAAAAATTCCGCTGGCAACCGGTAGGGTCGGACCTCCGGGCCGACCGCCGCGCGGAGGCGGCGCGTTATATTCGCGCGTCGGGCTGCTCCCGCTTGGGCGGGATCAGCCCCTACCGATCGGTAGCGGGCGTTTCGTATTTGACGCGAGAATCAGGAACTCGGATTAATTCAATTCCGCCGCGCTCACCTTTGCCGCCGGGCGCAACGCCCACGGTTTGCTCCCATCCAGCGGCGTCAGCCAGAAACTTTCATCGGTCACCGGGTTATCGGCCAGCCATTGGGGCACTGTTGCGAGTTTCACCGTGACCGTGTACGCGGTAGCGTCGCCGGAGAGCACCCATTTCAAACCCGGGACGACCACCGAATCGTGCGCTCCGAGGTCGCCACTTTTCCCGGCCTCCATTTGCCCGCGCGCTTCGCGGATCATCTCCGCCTGCTCGCGCAGGAGCAGCCCGCAATTGATCCGCAGCCACACGCGCATCATGTTCGGCGTGAAGAATGTCGCTTCGCGATTGTAGATGTCGTCCAGTTCCTGCCCGCCAAGATCGGGCAGGCCCGGCGCGCGGTCGGAGAGTTCCACGGCATCCGCCTCGGTGAGCCATGTCTTCGAGACCTCCTGCTGCCACGCGGTGCGGCCATAAATCGGCCGTAAACGCGTCCCGAGCCACTTCGGCCACGGCTGTGAATCAACGATGAGACCACCCATCTGCGGTTGCGGCTCGTCGCAAATGCGCATGAGCACCCATGCCTCGGATTGGAGCGTCACCTGGAATTGCTTGCGTTCCGCCGTCACGTCGGCGGCGAGTTGTTTCATCGCGCCGGGGTCTTCGGGGAGACGCGCTTCGATCCGCGCAAACAGGCACTCGATGGCGCAATGGATCATGTTCGAAACGAGGATCGGCTGCTCGCCGAGATTGTGGACCATGCGCAGGTTCGCTTCCATCGCGCGCGCCGCGCCTTTTTCATCCCCCTGCTGGAGCCGGTGGTAGGCATCCACGGCGGACCATTGCGCGAACTTGCGCGCGGTGAGGAAATCGGGGATGAGCGTGTAATAATAACTCCCGTGCGTGGTATCCATCTCCCACACCGGCGGCTCGCGCCGCAGGATGCCGTCGTAAATCGCGTCAAAATCCTTTCTCTTCGCGTCGAGCGTCGCGGCGGCTTTGTCGGACACCTTGACGAAATCCCCCTCCGATCCACGGTCGTTCAGTTCTTCGACGATCTCCTCCGGCACATCGAACTGGTTCATCGCCGTGACCCTTCCATCGCCGCTGCCCGCCTTGTAAAATGTCACCACTCCCCATGGCTTCAGGTCGCGCGTCAATTCCCGGAGCGATTCGTTTTCCGCCACGGGATGGAGCGCATTGCCGAAATCCGCCATGGGCCGCCCGATCTGCGCCCAGCGCGCCTCCGCTTTTTGCCGGAGCGGTTCCACGAAACCCTTCACCCAGATGAAATAGCCCGAAACCAAAATGACCGCCAGGCACACCCCACCGCCGAGCACATCCACGATCCATCCGGCCCGTTTCAAATTCCCCGCCAACGCCTCTCTCGCGAGCACGAATGCCAGCACGAGCGCAAGCAACCCGGCCGCCGCGAGCGCCAGGTGCTTCTGCGGCGCCTCCTGGAGCCTCTCGTAAAGCCCCTGCAATAGCGCGGCGGTTATCGCCCCGCCCGCGAGCGTGCCCGTCCAGAAAATCACGCGCGCCCAGCGGCCCAGTCCCGCGCCCGCCCGCACCGCGCGCCACGCGCAGACCACCGCCACGCAAGGCAGCGTGAATAC
>DASZPK010000748.1:0-5161 GCA_035550335.1 Chthoniobacteraceae bacterium
CGATTACGATGTCGAAGCTCCGCTCGACCGGCAACGGGTCACGCGGCTCGACGCCGAATGAGGAGCCGCTGTCCGTTTTCGTATCGTCCATGTTGAGCAGGATGTCCACGGGGTAGCGCTGTTGTGACTCGCGATCCTGGAAAAAGATATGCTCCGCGGCCTCCTTGTAGCTCACAGGCCACGTGGCGTTGAACCAGACCTGCT
Organism: Chthoniobacteraceae bacterium; assembly: GCA_035550335.1. Classification (GTDB taxonomy): domain Bacteria; phylum Verrucomicrobiota; class Verrucomicrobiia; order Chthoniobacterales; family Chthoniobacteraceae; genus DASZPK01. Next base: position 205 of record DASZPK010000748.1, read on the forward strand.
GCTGGCTGTCGATATTCTCGCTTTCTGTACGGTGCTTGGTTTTTTTGGAGCCGGATTCGTCCGAATTGTCATCGTCGGAGTCGTCATCGCGGCGGGAAGAAAACCGGAATTCCGCGGTGGTGTAATCCGCGCCCCACTTCGCGGCTTTGACGTCCTTGCCATCCAGGTCCTTCAACGCGGGATCGAGTGAGAAATGATATTTCACGCCGGGCGTGAGTTTTTCGCCGACGGTGAATTCCCCCTCGGTCTGGCTTTTCCACACAAATTTTCCAGGCACCCTCGGCTCGGAGACGAACGGCGCATCGTGGCCCTCTGCATCAATATCGTCCTCCTTCACCATCGCATTGGGGAAGGTGATCGTGAGGATCTGGCCAGGGGAGATGTCGCCCTCTTGCGGGGTGATGACCACGCCGGCGGGCTCGCCATCGGCCTTCGTGTCGGCGGCGCGCAGGGCGGACGCAGTGAGCAGCAACGCAGCACAGGTGCATGCGAGGGTGAGGAGATTGGAGAGTTTCATTTTTTGTTTACGAACGGTGTCGAGTGGGCGGTCAATTTTTCGCGGAGTTGAAGATCTTCATCGGCCTCCTTTTTGTGGCCGGAGTTGCGGTAACACTCCTCCCGCTTTTGCAACACGAGCGGGGATTGATGGAGGTCGAGCGATTTGGTGAAATTTTCGATGGCGTCGGGATAATCGGCGCGGTCCATGGCGAGTTCGCCGAGGGAGCGCCAGCCGATGGCGTTCTTGGGATCGAGCTCGATGGCGCGGGAGAACTCCCTTGCGGCGTCGTGCGGGTGGTCGAGTTTCATCTCTGCGAAACCGAGTTCCACGAGGGCATCGGCGGATTTCGGGTTGAGCTTCACCGCCTCGCGGGCATCGTCGATGGCGAGGCCGTACTGCTCGATGTCGCTGCATGCGCGGGCGCGGTCGGTGTAGAGCGCTGCGTCGTGGGGGTTCGCGGCGATTTTTTCGTCGAGGTCGCCAAGACCGAAGAGAGCCTTGTCGTCGAAATCGAGCTTGGCGACGACCACGTGCATCTCCGTGGCTTCATCCCCGCCGGCCCCGGCCTTGAATTTCTGCAGGATGGCGCGCCGGGAACCGGGCAGCGCTTTCAATGCCGCGTCGGCGTCCTGCAGCGCGAGGCTGTCGCGGCCGATATCCAAAAAAATCTTGCCGCGTTCGAGCAGGAGAAACGCGTCGGGTTTTTTCGCAGCGGCGATTTTGCGGTCGAGGTCCTTGATCTTCGGGAGCGATTTCTCGAGCGTCTCGAACTGCGGGAGCCATTGCTTCACGGAATCGTCGGTCGCGTCGAGCTGGTTGGCCTTGTTGATGTCGGCAATGGCATCGTCCCAATGGCGCAATTCCAGCCGGGCACAGGCGCGCGTGACGCGGGTCAGCGCGGAGTCCTCGACCTTGATCAATTTGGTGAGGATTCCATCGAGTTCCGTCCAATCGCTCTGCTGCTCGTAAATCTCGGCGATTTTTTTGTAGGTCTCCGGCTCGCGCGGCTTCATGGCGATGTAGGCGAGCCACAACTTGACCGCCTGCGCATCGGCGGTCTCATCGTCATCGGCCCTGGCATGGGCGAGGTCGCCGGCGATGTCTGTCGCGGCAGGAGGGACTTTTTTGTCCACGCGCGCCCAGGCGTCGAGTTCGGCCTGGCAATCCTTGTATTCGCCGAGTTCGAACAAATCGCGCGCGCGCTTCTCGCGGATCGCGTCGTCCTTCGGATCGAGGAGCAAAATGCGGCGGCAGATTTCGGCGGCTGAGGCGGTGTCGGGCGGGTCGATGGCTTCCGCGGCGGCGAGCTGGGCGTCGAGGTCTTTCCGGGAATCGGCGGCGCGGGCGGCCGGCGCGAGGGCAACAACCAGGAGAAGGCAGAGGAGGAGGGTGCGCATACGGTGGAGCATAGGGTGGGCTTGGGATTTAATCAATGCGACGGCGTGATGGTTCCATGGAGGGGATACGGCGGTCTGCCCCCGAATCTTTCAACAATTCCAGATTTTAGATTTCAAATTGAACGGCGTGACTCGGCATTCAATCTGAAATTTGAAATCGTCAATTTGAAATTCCCGCATTGCGGCAGGTGATGACGAACGATGCGAACAGGTTTTTCAATTCCGCATGGCGCGGCAGTGCGTTGATCCATTCCTCCGGGAGCGATTCTTCGCCGAACACGACGCCCGCCAGCCCGCCTGCGACGCAGCAGGTGGTGTCGGAATCGCCGCCGAGATTGACCGCTTTGAGCATGCACCCGCGGCTCGAATCGCTTGTGAGCAGGCACCAGAGGCTGGCATGCAAAGTGTCCAGAACGTAACCGGTGGAACGGATTTCATCGGCGGCCAGCGACACAAAATCGTCTTCCATCAGCGCGCGGAAGCGCGGGAACTCGGGCGATTTTGCGTATACGGAGGTGAAGTCGGCGCGGGCGGCCTCTACGGCCGCGCGCGGGGCGGCGCCGTCGAGGAGCCTCGCGGTCACCAATGCGTGGAGCGCGCACGCCATTCGCGATCGCTGGTGGCCATGGGTGATGGCTGAGGCGCGTTCGGCGCGGTCGATGAGTTGCGCTTGCGGGGCGGCGGCGAAACGCAGCGACACGGGAAGAATGCGCATGAGCGAGCCGTTGCCGTTGCTGAGTTCGTCGCATCCGCCGGCTTCCCCGGCGGGTGTTCCCATCGCGATACGCGAGAGCGCGTTGCTCGTGGCGTTGCCGATGTCGAACACCTCGCCGGTGGCGGTCCAGAGGCCTTTGTCCATCCAGCGGAGAAAACGGCTGCCCATGTCCGCTGTGTCGAATTCGCCCATGACCAGGCTTTCCGCCGAGCAGAGCAGAAGCGCGCCGTCGTCCGACCATGTTCCCGCCGGCTGGCGGTGCGTGCCGAATTCCCGCATGCCGGTGACGGGATTTTCCCGCAGCGACGCGCGGCCCATGAATTCGACCGGCACACCGAGCGCATCGCCGGCGAGCGAGCCCCACAGGCCGCCGCGGATTCGTTCCTCTCGTGAAATGTTCATGGTCAATCGAGCAACTCCGCGCTTTGCACAATGCGCACACCGGCGCGTTTCATTTCCTCGATGGCGTTTTTTACGTCGGCGGGTTGCAGGTTCACGCCGCGGCTGGCGTCCTCGATGAGGAAGGTGCCGAAGCCGAGAGCGGCGGCGTCGAGCGCGGTGAATTTCACGCAATAATCGGTCGCAAGGCCGCACACGTAAACATCGGCGACGCCTTTTTCCTTGAGCCACGCGCCGAGGCCGGTGTCGCGGCGATGGCCGTTGTCGAAGAAACCGCTGTAGCTGTCCACGCCGGGGTCGGCTCCTTTCGGGAATACGCGGGCGATGCGTGTGCGATCGAGTGCGAGGGCGAGTTCCGCGCCGGGCGTGCCTTGGACGCAATGCGCGGGCCAGAGAGTCTGCGGGAGGCCGTTGAGGTCGATCTGCTCGAACGGGTTTTTGCCGGGGTGATTCGCGGCGAAGCTGCCGTGGTTGGCGGGATGCCAGTCCTGCGTGGCGACTACGAGCGGAAAGATTTCCTGGAGGCGGTTTGCGATAGGAATTACCGCGTCGCCCTGCGGCACCGTGAGCGCGCCGCCGGGAAGGAAATCGTTTTGGATGTCTACGAGGATGAGTGCTTTCATGGTTATGGAGCGTTTGGAAAATCGATGAATTGCGGCGGGACTTCCGGTACGAGCCAGACGCCGTTTGCCGATTTGCGGAACTGGTGGCCGGCCCGGTGCATCTCGCCGGCGCGGATCGTGAGCACAATAGGTTTGCCGTGGCGTCCGCCGACTTGCGCGGCGGTGGTGGCGTCCATCGAGAGATGCACGTCGTGGCGTTGCATTTTCTGAAGGCCGCCCTGCCGGATGGCATCGAGAAAACGCACGGCGGTGCCGTGGAATAAGAACTCCGGCGGCGTCTCCGCCTCATAATGCAGGTCGATTTCGACCGAATGCCCCTGGCTGGCGCGGATGCGCAGCCCGTCTTCGCTGAAGGCGAAGCGTTTTTTCGTGTTGGTATCGACCACGTGCCTGAGTTGGTTGATCGTAAGCGGATTGCCGTGCGCGTTAACGGCGTTTAACAGCCGGTCAACATCGACCCAGCCTGCTTCGTCGAGTTGCAGACCCACTTGCTGCGGTTCGTGCCGCAGGATGAGGCTGAGGAACTTGCTGGTTTTGATGGTTTCTTTTTCGTTCATGAAAATCGTTTACTCGACCAGCGCGCCTTTGCGTTTTGCGAGGCCGATGGTGGCTTGGGTGCCGGAGTTGAATTCCAAAAAGTCGTTCTCGATTCCGTCGCTGAAAATCACGCCGTTATCCGCCATCTGCGACTCGATGAGCAGCGGGGCATCGGGCGTGACGCGGCCGAATACCATCGACGCACCGGTGGTGCGGGTCGGGAACGGCTCGCGCACGGTGTAAAACAAATAATCGGCGTCCCATGGGAACTCGGTTTTCAGGCTGAAGCGGCGGTCCGTGCCTGTGACAGGCGACGGGGACATCCCCTCGCGTTGCCTGGCGAAAGCCGGCCCGGCCGATAGCGCCACGGCGGTCGCGCCGGTGAGGAGGCTTTTCAGCCAGCCGGTCGAGCCCATGCCGGTCGAGACGACGACGCCGCTCGAGGATTGCGCTTCGCTCACGCCGCTGTTGGTGAGTGTGTAGCGGGCCGAGGTATGTGTTTTCGGTCCGATAAACAAATCGTTCACGCCGAGCAGGGTCTGGCCGTTGTTAAGCGTGGCCTTGGCCATCGTCACGGTGCGTGTGCGGCGCTTGCGGTGGACGACCTCGGGGAGGAGCAACGGGAGTTCGCCGACCTGGAATGGGAGCAGGCGGCCATCCCAGCGCGCGGGGTCGGGGTTTACACCGACCACGTGCTGTCCGCGCAGATATTTCAACGTGTTTGCGACGAGGCCGTCCTGGCCGAGGGTGACGATGGTGTCCTCGGGCGCGAAGACGAAGTTTGGCA
>DASZPK010000749.1:0-2087 GCA_035550335.1 Chthoniobacteraceae bacterium
TAGTTGGTGATGATTACCACGACGCCCGTCATCAGCAAGCCGACGAGCGAGGCAAAATACATATCGAGGGCGCTGCGCGGGGAGTCGCCGATCATCACCGGCACCGGGAACAGCATCTTCGTCGCCGGGTAGTAGAGCAGCGTGGAGACCAGCCCGCTCGCCACCACCGCGCCCATGAGGACGGCACCGGGTTTGCCCTGGCGGTAATTCACGTAAAGAATGCCGATGATCGCCCCGATCACCGAAATCCCGCCCAGCACGAACGGAAAAATGATCGCCGAGGGATCCTGCTTCAACGTGAGCCAGCCGAGCAGCACCGCTCCGATGAGGCTCACTGCGTAGGTTTCAAACACGTCCGCCGCCATCCCGGCGCAATCGCCGACATTGTCGCCCACATTGTCCGCGATGGTCGCGGGATTGCGCGGGTCATCCTCGTCGAGATTGCTCTCGATTTTGCCAACGAGGTCCGCGCCAACATCCGCGGCCTTTGTGTAGATGCCGCCGCCGAGACGCGCGAAAACGCTGATGAGGCTCGCCCCGAGCGCGAGGCCGATGAGGCTTTTCACCGCGACGTCCGGACCCTCGAAATGCCGCACGCCGAGAAAGAAAATGCCCACAGACAGCAGCGCGAGCCCCACCACGAGGAGGCCTGTAACCGCGCCGCCGTTAAACGCCACCTTGAGCGCGCTGTGGCGGGAAATGGTTGCCGCTTGCGTGGTACGGGTGTTCGCCAGCACCGCGATGCGCATGCCGATGTAGCCGGCGGAAAGCGAGCAGGCCGCGCCGATCACGAACCCGATGGAGGTCGGCACGTCCTTGAAAATGAAGAGCAGAACCAGGATGACCACTGCGAGCGCGCTGATGGTCATGACCTGGCGGCTGAGATAGGCTTTCGCCCCTTCCTCGATCGCGCCGGCGATCTGCCGCATCCGCTCGTTTCCCGGGGAGGAAGCGATGATGGACTTGATCAAGTACAACGCAAAACCGAGGCCAATAACCGCAAGGACCAATGAAAGATGAATGCCGTAGCTCATAACCGATTCGGGAAGTTTGAAAAGAGTTGGGGAGTGTAGTTGCTTTGTGGCCGCTGACAAATAATTTTTTCCAAGGGTAACCCCTTTCCCGAAAAGCTCTCTGATGAATTGTCTTTCGGCTCTTTTGGGGCTTTCTCAGGCGGCCCCGGCGAGGGTCCACAAAACCGCTTTCTGCGCGTGGAGGCGGTTTTCCGCCTGGTCGAAGATGGTCTGCGCGTTGCGCTCGAAGGTTTCGGCGTCGATTTCCTTGCCGCGATAGGCCGGGAGGCAATGCATCACCAGCGCGCCCGGGGCGGCGATATTCACCAGCGCCTCGTTGATCTGGTAGCCTTCGAGCTGCGCGATGCGGTAGGCGGCCTCGTCCTCCTTGCCCATGCTCACCCAGACGTCGGTGTAGAGCACTTCGGCGGACTCTGCGGCTTCGCGCAAATTTTCAAAAAGCTGGATGTTTGGCGAATTCACGCGCGCCATGAACGCGGCGTCGGGCTGATATTCCTTCGGCGCCGCGATCTTGAGCGTGAAATCGAGTTTCGCCGCCGCCCAAATCCACGACCGCGGCACATTGCACGCGCCGTCGCCCACGAAACAAATGGTGCGGCCTTTGAAATCGCCGAGCTTCTCGCGGATCGTGAGCAGGTCGGCGAGGATCTGGCACGGGTGCTCGTCGTCGGTGAGCGCATTGATGGTCGGGATGCCGCTGTATTTCGCAAAAGTTTCCACGTCGCTCTGCAGGAAGGTGCGGATCACCGCGCCGTGAATCATCCGGCCCATCACGCGCGCCGTGTCCTCGATCGGCTCGCCGCGGCCGAGCTGGATGTCGTTCGCGTTGAGGAAAAGCACGTCGCCGCCCAACTCACGGATGCCGACCTCGAAACTTACCCGTGTGCGCGTGGAGGATTTGCTGAACATCATCGCCCAGCACTGGTGCCGCAGCGGGTGGGCATCGTGCCGTCCGCGCTCCGCCTTCATCTTCGCGGAAAGGTCGAGGATGCGGAGGATTTCCCCCGCGCTCAACGACTCGATGGAAAGCAGATGTTTCATGGCAATGTTGGC
>DASZPK010000750.1:0-3951 GCA_035550335.1 Chthoniobacteraceae bacterium
TCAACGGTTGTGTGACAATAGCGGCAGTCGATGCCGAGGCCGTCCACGTGGTGTTTGTGGCTGAAAGGCACGGGCTGCTCGCGCGGGACGCCCACCCAAGTGGAGTAAGGCGACCAATAGACCGCCGACAGCAGCCAGCCCCCGCCCGAGATCCCCAGCACCACGCAAACCAGCGCGAGCCGCGCGACGGTATTTGACCTGGGAGAAAAAATCTGGGCCATTTTTCAAGCATCACACCTGCCAGTTTCCGCAAGAACCCACCCCGGACGCAAAATAACGCACCCAAGGATCGCCTGTTATTCGTGCGCGGACGCACCAATGGCCGTATATGTTTGCCGCGCCGGGCGAGCCTATTGTTCGCGGAAATACTCAGCCGGCTTGAATTCCCTGCCGTCCCTGTCCATCAACTTGTCGCCGCCCGCGAGGAGCGAGGCGATGTCCTTGCGGATGACATCCATCGCGAGGTGGAGCGATTGCAGCGAATCGATGCCGTAAACCTCCGGCGACGGATCGCCAAAACCGGTGATTCTCACCGGCGTGCGCCAGAACCCATCGGTCGTGATGTAAGGCGCGCCCAAGGCAAACGAAATCGTGGCGCGCTCGCCCGAGGGGGCGGCGCGGATCAATTCCAGCTTGGCAATGATGTCGTAGGATTTTCCCGGCTCGTGCGTGATGCGGTCATTTTCAAACGACGGCTGCGGGGCCGTCGCGTGTTCTTTTTGGATATTCATAATAATCAGGGCCACCCCTGATTCGTTGCCGCCGGCCGTTATGGATGTTTCGATCTTTTCGCGCCTCACCCATCGAAATCGGGATCCGACGACGCCATGCGCTGGTCGCGGTCCGCTTCCTCGACACCTTCCTCCACCAACTCCTCGGCGCCGGAGGTCTCGTCCTCGGGGAGGACCTTTGGCGCCGCGCTTCCCGAGGAATCGGGTGGCGTGTCCCATTCCGTGAGGTTCTCCATTTTCGGCGGAATTTCAGCGGGGGAAACATTCGCGCCCACTCGCTCGGAGGCGGTCTGGACTTCATCCGGGTCGACATCTTCCTCGCGTGTTTCGGCAACTGGAGCAACGGGCTTTTTCTTCTTCATATCAATTATATTACGGGAAGCACCGGTGCGGCGGTTCTACGCAATCAAAAGGTTCAGGACTCGCGCCGCACCGCGTGGCGATGTAGATTATCGCGGGATGAATCCCTTGATGGCAGGCGATGTCCGGTTTGGATTGGTGGCTTTCACGACGTTGATCGTGGTCGTCGATCCCTTCGGCCTGCTGCCCACTTACCTCGCGCTGACGGAACGCCATTCGCCCGCGCAACGCCGGGACGTGCTCCGCCGCGCGATCGTGTATGGGCTTTTGATCACGCTTTTCTTTCTCGTGGCCGGCCACGCCGCGCTCGCCTATCTCGGCGTGACGGTGCACGCCTTTGCGATCAGTGGCGGCATCCTGCTGTTTGCGACGGCGGTGCCGATGCTCTTCGGCCAGCGCCCCGCGACGCAAGGCGCAGAAACCAGCGAGGCCCGCGGCACCGACGCCGACATCGCGATTTTCCCCATCGCCATCCCGCTGCTTGCCGGGCCGGGGACAATCACCTCCGTGCTGCTGCTGGCCGCGCGCGCCAATGGCGACTGGGCGCGCTGGGTGATTCTCGCCATCGTGATCGCCGTCGTATTCCTGCTGGCGTGGCTCGTGCTGGACCGGGGAAGCGAATGGCTTCCAAGGAAGCTCGGCACCTCCGACATCCACGTAGTCACGCGCGTGTTGGGCATACTGCTCGCGGCCCTGGCCGTGCAATTCGTGCTCAACGGCATCGCCGGCTACGTGCATTCGCTGCAAGGCGCGAACCTCCCATAGCGGCTAAAAGCGCTGGGGCGCGGCTAATGCGCCGCGTCCTGCAGTTCCTTCGTGAGCGAACGGTGGGCGCCGTAATCGATGTCCACGATGCGCCACTCCTTGTCGATCTGTGCGAGGATCACGGTGACATGCCGCTTTTCGCCCGACCAAACGAATGTCACATCGACCTTCGCGGTATCTTTCTCCACGGCAGCCTTCCCGACTTTGAAGGAAGTCGGCGTATCCTGCGAATCGGTGAACACGTCGCCCTCGATGTCGGGCGCATCGCCTTTCGGGACCGGCTTGTTGAGGACCTTGATGAGGAGCTCATACAGCTTGGGGGCGAGCCATGCTTTTCTTGCCTTCACCTCCGGCGCGCCGAAGCCCATGTCGTGCTTGAAATGATAGGCGTAAAACGCCTGCACCGTTTGCGCGGGATCGGCTGCGGCATTTCCGGCTGCGAGGCAAGGGATGGCGAAGAGGGACAGCGCGACTGCAAGAGAGAGGGCGGCGGATTTCATGGTGTAATTCCTGATAACGATCCGAAAACAACAGCATGCCCGAAACTCCATGCGGAAGCAAGCACAGCCAGGGCGCGTAACCGCCTTCACTTCTGCGGCTGGTGCGAGACGATGAAATCCACCACGGGCTTCGTGTCCTTCGGCCCCATCGGGTAACGTCCGACGCCCTCCTGGACGATCACTGTGACCTTCCCGCCGAGATCGCCATATTTCTTCTCAATCGCCCGCGTGTTCGCGGCAAGCGCGGGGTCCTGCGCGCCGGAGACGCACAGGATCGGCACGCCGGCCTGCGCGAGCGGGCCGAGGTTGTCCATCGGCTGCACCTTGTTCATGTGCGTGCGAAAAAGCGGGTCCTCGCAATAAATGCACGAGACCTTGTCCGCGTTGGCGATCGCCCAGTTCATCGCTTCGCCCGCGCCGCCCCCCTCGCCTTCAATCACGGGCGTCTTTGAAAATCCGTGCGCCACGAGGTGCTGGTAAAGTTTGTTCCAGTTGTCGACGATCGGGCCGTCCTCGTTGTAGCCCACCGGTCCGACAACAATGTGAAACCCGGCCGCCAGCAGCGCCTGGTCCGCCACCGCGTCGCGGTCCACGAATCCCGCGCGATACACCCACGGCCTGCCTGCCGCCTCCTTGTTTGGCGCGATGATTGTGACCGGTGCGGGAAACCCAAGCGACGCTTGGTATTCGGCATAGGTTGGCGTGAAGATCGGCCCGCGATAAGTGATCCATGCGTCGTCCTTCGGGAATTCGCGGAAGTTGTTTTCGAGGCTGTAATACCAGCCCCGCGTCGCGTGGTCGCCGGCGTAATCGGGCATCGGCGCCGGTGGATTCGCCTTCTCCTTCACGCTCTGCTCGATGAAATCGGCGATCGGCGCCGGGTCGGTCAGGCTGTGCGGGTGGTGCGAGTACCCGTCCTTGATCATCATCGAAATGCGCCCGCCGAACTGGTGGTAAATATTCTCGATCGGCACGCTCCACCGGCCCAGGGTCGGGTCGATGCTCCCGCAGATATCCAGCACCGGCACGTCGTGGCTGGTGAGTTTGTCAAGCCCGGTGAGTATCCCTTCATTGCTGCTCGGGTTATCGGCGTAGATGCACGAAACTTCGTCCGGGTGCGCCTCGGCCCACATGAACGAGTATTCCCCGCCGAGGCTCATCCCCACGAACGCCGGTTTTTTCGAAAGCCCGTGTTTTTCGGTAAGGAACGCATACCACGCGTCCCACCGCTTGTCCGGCAGCACCTCCCTGTCCCCCGTGACGTAAACGACATGGAACCCGCGCTTGAGCAGCTCGATCTCCGCCTGCGGCATGTAATCCCACCAGCAACCGCGCCACGACCACGGGTTGCCCGCCGCCGGGGTCTTCGGCACGATCACGAGGCAGCGCCGCTGGCCGGGCGTATCGCCCTTCGTGTTCGGGTCGGCTGGCTTGATCTCCATCGTTTTTTCATCGAGCAGGTAATCGTAGCGGTCGAAGCCGTGCCAGTCGCTCTTCGCGCCATCGAAGGGAACGTAGCCGTCCGCCGCCTTGGTTTGTGCTGCCGTGGAAAAAATCGCCGCAAGAAATACCGCCGCAGGAATCAACAATCGCTT
>DASZPK010000751.1:0-7256 GCA_035550335.1 Chthoniobacteraceae bacterium
GTCTCCGCGTCCCTCCAGCGCACGCGGAAAAGCCGGTTGGAATATTCGCGGCAGCGGAACCGCGAGCGCAGGAGCGGCAGGCGCGCATCATCCGCCGCAAACCCGAGCGTGAGGAAATCCAGCCCGCGCCGGGCGGCGAACGGGAGCATCGATTCGATGACGTGCGGGACAAGGTGCCCGCGCCCATTGGGTATCGCGAGCGGCGAAAGAAACCCGTGCGCGAGCGCCGAGCCGGGCCGCGGCAGGCGCGGCATCCCCGAACAATCGGCAAGCAGGTTCAGCCACGGGCGCGACCACGCGATTGCGCCGCGATAGCCGCGGATGACGGTCTGCTTGAATCCGCGCTGGTCCCAAAGCGCCGCGCAACCGGCGATCTGCACGCCCTCCATCAACAATTGGAAATCGCCAGGGGCGAGCCCGTGCGCATGTAGCAGGCGGATTTTATCCGCGGTCCAGGCCGCCGCGAGGTTATGGCGGCTGGCGTGCGCATCGAGGCATTCGGCCAGCGGCCCGATGTGTTTTTCCGTGGCGGGGATCACCGACAATCCCCACGATTTCAAATGCGCCAGGGCGCGTTCCTCCAGCCGCGCAAGCTTCCGTTCGTCGCGCGGCACGGGGATCGCGAGCGTCGTGATGCCCGCCAGCGGTTCGTACACCGGCATGCCCGGGAGGCCGCGCTCCAGGAAACGCAGCGAGCGGACATTGTCGGATGTAACGCTTGTAAAACAAATATCGGGCGGATTGCCGCGGTGAAGCTCGCGAAAAAACCGGTAGCCGCGGCGGAGGATGTCGAAACGCCCGCGCGCGGAAGCGTCGAGCCGCAGGTCGGAGAGATAGCCCGTGCGACGCGGCTCGCCGTTCACGTGGCATTCGCGCACGACGCTCCGGCCCATGCAGACGAGACGGCCGTTTTCATGGGCGAGAATCGTTTCGTCGTCGGCATCGGCGATTTGCGCGCCGAGAAAATATCCGGGCTCGCGCTCGAAGGTGAGGCTTACCGCGCCGCGCAGCGGGTTCTCGCGCAGCAGGCGGCGGATCGCCTCGTCGTCGCGCCCCGAGGCAGTCGCGAACCGGACGGACTCGCGGCCTGTGGTCACGCTCAATTGGCTTTCAATAATTGTCCCTGCCATGATTCGTCTCCGAGCGGGTAATGGTCGCGCATGCTCACATCGCTTCGGTGCATCGCATTGATGAGATAAAAATTCCGCCACATGAACCAGTTCGTGCGGTTCACGGGGGCGCAGCCGCGCTGCAAAATGCTGCGCCACGAGTAAAACGCGCGCCGCGCCTCGACGCAATTGCGCTGCAGTAGCTCGGGCGACATCCCGCGCGGCTGGAACGGGATGCGGTTGTAGCTGTAGCGCTCGTCGAGCCACCAGTTTTCGTAGAGCAGCCGTCCCTCGTCGCGCAGGCGCTTGTAGAGCGGCGTGCCGGGGAACGGCGTGAGGTGATTGAATGCCGCGATGTAAAGCGCGTGCTCCTTCGCAAACTCGACCGTGGTGGAAAAACTCTCGGACGTGTCGCGATCGTAGCCGAAAATGAAGGTGCCGTATACGCGCACGCCGTTTTTGCGCAAATTTGCGAGGGCTTTTTCGAAACCGCCGCGCATGGTGTTGAACGACTTGTTCATCTCCTTGAGGTTGGCGGGGTCGAGGCTCTCGAAGCCGATGAGCACCCCCTGGCAGCCGCTGCGCACGAGGAGCTGCAGGAATTCCTCGTCGTGCGCGGCGTTGATGGAGGCCTGGCTGACCCACCGGATGCCGAGCGGGATGAGCGCGCGGAAAAATTCCTTCGCCTGCGCCAGGTTCGACGTGATGTTGTCATCCACGAAGAAGAACAGCTTGCGGTTGTGTTTCACCTGCTCGATCTCGGCGATGATCGCATCGACGGGACGGCGCACCTGCGTGGAGTTAAACACCGTTTGCACGGCACAGAAGTCGCACTTGAAATGGCAGCCGCGCCCCGCCTCCACGAGCCCGATGGGTAGGTAGCGTTTGCCGCGGAAGATGGAGCGGTCGGGCTTCAATTGCGCGAGAGGGACGCGCCCTCCCTGGCGGTAGAATTTCTCGAGGCGCCCGTGGCGCGCGTCGTCGATCACCCGCGGCCACACCAATTCCGCCTCGCCGCACACCACCGCCTCGGCGTATTGCGCCACCTCGTCGGGGCAGAGCGTGGCGTGGAAGCCGCCCATCACCACCGGCACGCGGCGTTTGCGGTATTCGGAGGCGATCTGGTAGGCGCGCTTCGCGGTGTAGGTCTCGACGCTGATCGCGACGAGGTTGGTCGCTTCATTGAACGGGATTTTTTCCATCCGGTCATCGTAAAAACGGACCTCCACGTCCTTCGGCGTGAGGCCCGCGATGGTCGCGGCGGGGAGCGCTTCCATCTGCCAGTTGCGGATGTATTTCTGCCCCGGCCTGCGCCCGATGCACGGATGGATGATGGTGAGTCTCATCGGGATTCCGCGGTTGCGGCGAGTTCCGTCGCCGGCGGTTGCCGGGAGGGCGCGTGCCCGATGATCCAGTCGCAGTTGTAAAACCGGCTGAGGTTGTGTGCGTAAAAACGGTAACCGAGATTGGTGCCGAGCCGCACCGGCCAGGGCGCGGGCGAATGCCACACGCGCCGCGCTATGGAGGGGAAGCTGTAGGCGTGTTTCCAAGCGGACTCCACGCCGCGCTGTAATTCCTCGATGCTCAATTTCGCTGGACGGAAAACAACGTGCTGCCCGTCGTAAAGCTCCCAATTTTTCGTGAGAATGCGGCCTTCGGCGAGAAGGCGTTTGTAGAGCGCGGTGTTCGGGAACGGCGTAACAATCGCAAATCGCGGCAGGTCGATCTTCGCCTGCACTGCGAACTCCGCCGTCTCGCGAAAAATCTCCGGCCCGTCGTGGTCGAGTCCGAAGACGAAGCAGCCTTGCAACGCGATGCCGTGCGCGTGAAGGCGCTCCACGACCTGTGCGTATTTCTCCGGCGAGTTGAATCCCTTGTGGCTCGCGCGGAGGTTCTGCCGCGAGATCGATTCCAGGCCCATGAGCAGGCCCTTGCAGCCGCTGCGCGCGGCGAGTTCGAGCAATTCCGGGTCATCTGCGAGGAGCACGGTGGCGAGGCCGTACCATTGCAATTTGAGCGGCACCAGCGATGCGAAAAGGCGGAGTGCGTAGCCGCGATCTGCGATGAGATTCAGGTCCACAAAAATCAATTTCCGCGCGCCGTGCCGCCGGATCTCCTCGACGACCTGCTTCACCGGTTTCTGGAACGGCTTGCGTCCCCACGCCGTCGGCACGACGCAAAAATCGCAATTGTGCACGCACCCGCGCGTAGCCTCGAACACATTGTTTGTCAGGTAATTGCGCGAGGGAAGCAGCTCGCGCCGCGCGAAGGGGCGGTCCGCAAGGTCCAGGCCCGGCGCCTGGTCGTAGCGCGGGCGCATGCGGCCATCCGCGAAATCGCGCAGCAATTGCGGCCAGCTCTCCTCGGCGTAACCGGTCACGATGGCGTCGGCATGCGGCTGCGCGTCCTCGGGGATGAGCGTGACGTGCGGCCCGCCGAGCACCACGGCGATGCCGCGGCTGCGGAAATGCGCGGCCAGCTCGTAGCCCCGCATCGCGGTGCCGGTGATCAATGTCAAACCGACGAGGTCCGCTTCGAGATCGGGCGGCACATCGGCAATCCCCTCGTCAAACAACCGTAAGTCAACCGGTATATCATCCGGGATGAGCGCCGCCAGCGTGGTGAGCGTGAGCGGCTGGTAGCGGAGCGACTTTTTCCAGATGCCGCCGCGGTGCCGGTAAAGCGGGCCCTTGGGCGAGACCAGAACGATCTTGAGTTTTTGGCGTGGCATGAAATCGCTCCCGTTGTGCTTCAACGCATAGACCCCATCCCCAGCGGCATCAAGCGGAATGCCGTTTGATAAATTCGATGCGACGCATTTTTTTTCGATGCGCGCAAATTCACTTTGCGGTTGTTCAACACCGCGGCGGGGCCTACCATGCCGGCAAGATGCATGGGCGTTTCCTCATACCGCTCCGTTACCGGGCGGACTGGCGGGCGATGTTTTTCCTGGCCCTGCTCGCCGCGCTCTTCGCGGTGCAATGGACGGGCCTCTGCCGCAATTGGGCGCTGCTTCCCGCGACCTGCGTGCTCGCCTTCACGGCCTGCGTGATCAAGCACAACCATATCCATTGCCGCACGTTTTCGCGGCGCGGGTGGAACCGCGCGTTCGAGCATTTCCTCGGGCTCTGCACGGGACAATCCACCGCGGTGGTGATTGCCGTCCACAACGAGCGCCATCACGGGCAGCACCAGACGGAGGAGGATTGCGTGCGAAGCTCGCTCGCGCCGGGCACGGCAAATTGGCTGAACCTGATCGCGTTTCCCGCCGTAGCGATGTGGAAGGTGCAACTCGTCCGCAAGGACGACATGGCGCGCTGGCGCAGGGAAAAACCGGCGCTGTATCACCGTGTCAAACAGGAGCGCGCGGTGGTGCTTGCGTTCATTGCGATGCTGCTGGTGTGCGATTGGCGCGCGACGCTGCTTTACTTCGGCGTGCCGTGGATTTTCGCGCAGTGGGGGATCGTCACCATCAACCTCCTCCAGCACCAGGATTGCGACCACGGGTCGGAATACGACCATTCGAGGAACATCACCGGGCGCCTCGCAAACTGGCTGTTCCTGAACAACGGCTTTCACACCGCGCATCATCTGCGCCCGGCGTTGCACTGGAGCCTGTTGCCGCGCTTCCACCGCGAGATGGTCGCGCCCCACATCCGTCAAAATTTGAACGAGCGCTCGCTGCTGGCCGGTGTCTGGAAACTATTTTTCGCCACGGCGGCGAGGAGGAAATCATGAACACGACGGACCAGATCGATTTCTCGCGCCCGTTCATGCCGGAGGAACTGACACCCTTTTTCTTCACGAAGGCATACGCCACGCTCACCGAGCCGCAGCGGACGCGCTACAACCAGATCAACGCGCTCTATTTCAACGAGCAGACGATGTTCTTCGAAGTCTCGCTCGCGCACACTGTGCTCGGCTATTTCCTCGCGCAACCGGACCTGCCGGGGGATTTGAAAGCCGGCGTGCGCCAGTTCCTCGCGGAGGAAGAGGAGCACAGCGGGATGTTCCGCCAGCTCAATCGCCGGTGCGCGCCCCAGTGGTATGCGGAGCGCGATTTTCATTTCATCCGCGTACCGCCGCTCGGGAAGGCGGTGCTCGGCGCGATGTCGAAACGTCCGCACCGGTTCCCGTTCCTGCTCTGGCTCATGCATCTCCACGAGGAACGCGCCCTCTTTTTCGGCAAGGCATTTTTGAAATACCAGGATTCGCTCGAGCCGCACTTCGTCGCGGCGCAGCGCAAGCATCTCGCCGACGAGATCGGCCACGTGCGCTGGGACGAGGCGCTGCTCGACTGGCTCTGGCCGCGCACCGGCGCTCTGGGCCGGCGCATCAACATCGCGATTTTCTCTTGGATGATGCGCGAGTATTTCACCGTGCCGAAACGCACGGCACTGCGCGTGGTAGCCACGCTCGTGGAGGAGTTCCCAGAATTGCGCCCGCGCCATCCCGAATTCCGCCGCCAGCTCCGCGCGCTGGGGGAAGATATGGAATACCGCCGCTCGCTCTATTGCGCGGAGAACGTGCCGCTCACGTTTCGCAGGTTCGACGTCTGCCCGGAATTCCATGCCATGACGGCCGCGCTGCCCGGCTACATCCCCGGAGGAAACGCATGAACCCGAAATATCCGATTCCCGGAAGGTTAAACATCTGCCTGGCATTGTTTGTCGTCACATCGTGCGGCACGCTCCTCTGGCTCTCGGGGCGCGTGGAGAGCTGGTGGGCCGTCGGCGCGATCGCGGTGGTATATGGATTGGTGATGAATACCGGTTACGCGCTTTGCCACGAAGCCGAGCATGATATTTTTCACCCGAACCAGAAGGTGAACGATTTCTTCGGCACGCTCGTGACGCTCTTTTTCCCGGCGTCGTTCCAGCTCCGGCGCCAGGGCCATGTCGGCCACCACCTGCGCAACCGCACCGACGACGAAGCCTTCGACCTCTACTTCGAGGGGGAAAACCCGCTGTGGAAATGGGTCCAGTTCTACGGAATCCTGACCGGCTTTTTCTGGCTGATGATCGTGCTCAGCAATTTCATCGCGGTGGCAAACCCCAAATGGCTCGCGAAAACCACCGGGCTCGACCGCCCGACTGCCGCGCTGCAGGAAACACTGAATCCGAAATATTTCGGCATGATCCGGCTCGAGGCGTTCCTCGTTTTCCTCGTGCACGGCTCGATGATCTGGTTTTTCAAAATCCCGGTGCTGCATTATTGCGCGGTGCTGTGCGGGTTCGGGTTCATCTGGTCGACGCTGCAATACATCCACCATTACGGGACGCCGCGCGACGTGCAGCGGGGGGCTTGGAACGTGAGCACATGGCGCATGTTCGATCTCATCTGGCTCAATCACCACTGGCACCTCAATCATCATTTATCGCCGACGGTCCCGTGGATTTACCTGCGCGGCCTGCGGCACGACGACGCAGAGCCGATCCCGTTCTGGAAAGCCTATTTCCGGCAATGGCTCGGGCCGCGTTTCACCATGGAAAGGGTCGCCAACCGCCATGCCGGCCGGCTCGCCAGATAATGCCGCGGAGGAAATGCGGATGGCGCGCGAGGCACTGTCCGCGCGCGAAATCCCGTGGGGCCGCCGTCTCCTGATGCTGGCGCTGAATTTCCTCCCGCTGGCGCACGCGGCTCTCATAACGGTTGTTTTACTCGGCTCGTCGCCCGATTGGCGGTTTCGCGTCGCGAATGCGCTCGGCGTTCTTTATCTGCTCCCGCCACTGACGGCGCGGTTGGTTTTGCGGTTCGTACCAATTCCACAAGGGCGCATCGCCATGGGCAGCCGCGCATTCTTCGCTTGGTGGACGACGTTTCAACTCCAGGTGATCTTCTGCCGGCTGACATTCCTCGAGGAAATGCTGCGGCTTGTTCCGGGGCTCTATTCGCTCTGGCTGCGGCTGTGGGGCTCGCGCATCGGGAGGCTCACGTATTGGTCCCCCGGCACGACGATCACCGACCGCTCGTTTCTCCGCATCGGCGACGATGTGGTGTTCGGCGCGGGAGTGCGGCTGAATGCGCACGTCCTGGCCAAAAACAAATCGGGCGCGATGGAATTGATTCTCGCGGAGGTGAAGATCGGCGATGGCGCGGTGGTCGGCGGCTATTCGCTCCTCACAGCGGGGACGGAAATAGCGCCCG
>DASZPK010000752.1:0-3343 GCA_035550335.1 Chthoniobacteraceae bacterium
CGAGCCCCGACGGCTCTTTCCAGCGCGACGGCACCACCATCACCCGGTGCGCATTGAGCAGCGCCACCAGTTCCTCCCCCGTGCGCATTCCCGCAAATTCCACGCGGTCCTTCAACTCCAGCGCCATCACCTGCCTTTCCAGCATCTCGCGCTCCGGTCCATCCCCCACCACCGTCAGCCGCGCTTGCACGTCGCGATTTTTCAAAGCACTCACCGCCGAAATCAGCAGGTCCACCCCTTTGTCCCACACCAGTCGCCCCACGAACACCAGGTCCCCGGTGCGCGCGCCGGCCCCGTTCGTCTTGAAAAGTGCGTCATTGTACGGATTGCCGATCACCGTCGATGGCATCGACAGATGCTCGGCCACCGCGCGGCTCACCGCGATATTCGTCGCGCGGCGGATGACACGCTGCTTGATCCGGTCGCGAATCCCGGTCGCCCCGTTGATGCGCGTGAGCCACGTGTGATGGGCGACCACCCACGGCCTCCGCGTGAAAACCAGCGGCCACGCCGTCTGGAGGCTGATGTTGTTGTGAAAAAAAACGTCGCACCACCCCACCAACGCGCAAAGCTTTCCGCTCCCCGGCCGGCGCGCCACCTCAAACGGAAATTCCTCGCCGCTCTCCCGCTCCGTCGTCGTCACCACCTTCACCTCGTGCCCCGCTTTCACGAACTCCCGCGCCAGCGTCAGGCTCACCTGCTCGATCCCGCCCACGCTCGGGTGAAAAAAATGCGATGAAAGCAGGATTTTCATTTCGCACGCTCCAACGCCGCAAGAAATTGGGAAGCCACCTCCGGCAGCCTCGACCGCGGCACCCCGCGCCGCGCCGCCCCCAGCCTCTCCGGCAGCGCCGCATCCATCTTGATCAACAACGGCGACACCGCCCCGTCCGCTACGTCGCCAAAATGCCAGTCATCACGATTGACGATCACCGGCAGGCCATGCTCCAGCATCGCCGCCACGCTCGCGCTTTTGCCGATCAGCTCCCATGGTGTCGTCGCAATCCCGAAATTAATCTCCGTCCGGAAAAACTCCGCGATCCGTTCCGGCGGCTGCTCTCCCAGTTTGCGAAACTCGATCACCCCCGCGAAATCCCGTTCCATTTTCTCCCAGAGCGCCACCCCGCCCGCGCCCATCCCGCCAATGTGCGAAATCACAATCTTCCTCCCCGTATTGAGCAGCAGCGTCATCAACGGCTGCGGCGGCCACACCGGATGCAACGAACCAAATATCCCGAGCGCCAGCGCCCCATCCGCGGCGCGCGCCGGCAACTGCGCTTCGGGAACCGGTATCGCCCCGAACAACGGCAGCACTTCCGCATCGATCCCCCGCCCCTTCAACATCGCGACATAAGCCGTGTTGCTCGCATGCACAGCCCGCACATTCAGCGCCCCGAGCGCGCGCTTCACGCACACCCGCTGCAGCGCCCCCGTAAACCGCTCCTTCAGCCCCGCCCCCTTCCCTGCCCCGATCCATAACTCGTGAAACATCATTTGAACAGCCCGCCCGTCCGCGATCTCCCGCAGGCGCCCCGCCAGCCCGAAATCAATCCCCCTCGGGTGAAACCCGTAGCACACGAATTGCACGCTCACAAAATCCGGGTCAAAGAGCGACACCATGTCCGCCGCCCGCTCCACGCGCGCATTCCACGACAGCGCCGGCGAAAGCCGCATCTCCCCCGGTGCAACGCTCAGCTCGTCCACGTGCGGATCATTCAGCGCGATCATCCGCGCCTCATGCCCGCGCCTCTCGCATTCCCCCGCCAGCATCGCCGTGTAATCGCCCACCCCGTCGCGCCCCGGCGCCAGGCAATTGCAAAGAAATGCGATCTTCATGAAGCCGAGATCGTCTCAAAAACTTCCGCCGGCGACCAGACTCCTCGCACGCCCCGCTCCGCCCCCAGCACGCGCGTCTCCGGGTATGCCCACTGCGCCGCGTGCGCCGAAGCCGAGCGGACCCCCGCCCCGAGCAGCGCGAAACACGGCTTGCGAAACGCCGCAGCCGCATGCATCGCCATGCTCGAATTGGTAATCACCATCGCGCACCCCGCGATCAACCGGAACGTCTCCGCAAGCGGCAGCGCCCCCGCAACAACGTCCACATTCACACGCCCCTCCGCGATTTTCGCCGCCGCTTCGCGATCCTTTTCCCCGCCGATCACCACGATTTTCCGCGGCGTCAGCGCGCGCGCCAGCTCCACATAATTTTCCAGCGGCCAGCAATTCCCCGGATGCCCGCCACCCGGGGCCATCACAATCACCCCGTTGATCTCCGGTTTCGGCCACGCGAAAAGCTGCGGACGGTTCTCCGGCAATTCCGTCGCCCCGAGCAACTCCGCGAACCGCAGCGCCGCCCGCCCCACGTGCTCCCGCTCGTTGTAAACCACGCACCGTTGCGCCGTCGAATGCCCCCCCCCATACCCGCGCACCCCAAGCCGGAACGGCATCCCGCAGCGCATCATCAGCAGCGCCCCATACCCGCTCCCGAGCACATCGATCCCGATCTCGCACCGCTGCGCCGCCAGGTCGCGCGCCTCGCTCGACGTATAAATATACCGCAGCCCCGCGATCAACCCCTGCGGCCGCACCTTCCCGTTGTGCCACGGCGCGTTGAGCACGACCTCGTCCACGTAAGGATTGTGCTTCAACACATCCAGATTCCACGAGCCAATCCCCGCCACGATCTTCGCCCGCGGAAACCGCCGCTTCAGCGCCTCAAACAGCGGCGTCACCACGAGCAGGTCGCCGATGTCATTATTGCGCAGCACAAAAATCGAGCGCGGCTCCGCGACTGGCTCACCCGCGCGGGGCGCGAAAATCCCCACGCAACGCGTCGCAATCTCAAAAGTGGCGCGTCTCAATCCCATGTTCAGAGCCCATCGAGAAAACGGAGACGCTCCGCGTGGATTTTCGAGTTCGCGCAAAGCAGATTTACCGACCCCATGATTTCCGCGCCCGCAAACGGAACCAGCCTCTCCTCCGCGATCAAAATCGTATCATACCCCAGCCCCCTCACCGCGGAAACGAGATCACCCGGCGAATAGCCGAACGATTTTGTCCACGCGGGATTGGTCTCAAGAAACAGCATCGGAAAAAGACGTTCCAAGGTCTTCGCGCCGCCTTGGATTACAGCAAGTTCCGCACCTTCGACATCGCATTTCACGAAATCCAGCCGCCCCATCCCCGCCGCGTAATCATCCAGCCTCCTTATCGCGCACTCATACGTCCGCGTCGCCGCGGCATCTCCCGCCGACGACCCGCCCTGGGTCGCCCACGACCCGCTATGATGCCGCCGCATCGAAGCCTGCCCGTCATCCCCGCCGGGCAGATGAAACGTCGCCCT
>DASZPK010000753.1:0-2975 GCA_035550335.1 Chthoniobacteraceae bacterium
GCCGACTGCGTTTTTTTGCCGAACACCGCCTCATGGAAATTCGTCCAGAGCTCATTGAGCGTCTGCCCGCGCAGCGGCCCCGTGTGTACCACGCTCTGCGCCTCCTCGCGGTCCACCAGTTCCCACGATTCGCCCACGCGCACGCCGGCGGGAAGATGTTTGCCGAATAGCGTCTCCAGCCGCCTCCCTCCCCAGACGCGTTCCATGAAAAGGGGTTCGAATACGAGCGGTTGGGTCAGTTGCATTGCGGTGATTGGGAAAGGATGGGAATTGAGGATGTCAGGGGCTTTTCAAATTTAACATTTGAATTTCACTTTCCAATGATTTTTAGAAATCCTCACATTCGCCGGTCGCGCAGCACGGAAGCTGTAGAGTCCGCTGTCCTCAGCGGAGGGGTTGGACGCCGCCGGGAAATTCCGTGGCGACGCGCTATTCCTGCGCTGGAGACCCTTCGACAAAGCTCAGGGCAGGCTTGCACGCTACAGCAACCCGTGGACGAAGCGTTTTTCCGGTAGTGTCCTAATTTGGAAAAAAGCGCACAGCGGGAAAGTTGTAGAGTCCGCTGTCCTCAGCGGAGGCGTTGGGCGTGGCCGGGAATTCCCGTGACGACGCGTCGCTCCTGCGCTGGGGACAGCGCACGCTACAACGGTTCGTGGACGGAGTTTTTCAAATTAGGACACTACCGTTTTTCCTTCCTCGTTGTAAGCCGGAAATTTTTGAGCTAATATCGGCAAATGCCCCGAGCACAACAGAACCGCAATTTCAATGAAGCCCTCGGCTTCGTGCTGCTTGCTGCCGGCACGCTTTTGTTCCTGGCGCTTGTATCGTTTGATCCCAAGCAGATCCCCGCCTGGTTTCCGCTGAGCACCACCGCTTCCTCGACGAGCCATTCCTCCGCCAATTACATCGGGCCCGCTGGCGCGATCCTCGCCAGTTGCTTTTATTTCCTCATCGGCATCGCCGCGTCGTTCCTCGCATCGGTCACGCTGCTCGGCTACGGCGGCGCCATGCTCCTCTCCGTGTCGCGCCCATCCATGCGCCAGATGCTTTGGGTCGCGGCGTTTCTCATCAGCGGCGCGTGCCTCTTCGATCTCCAGCCCTGGTTTTTCAGGAACCTGTCGATGATTTTCAACGCCAAGCACTACGGCAACGGCGGCCTCATCGGCGATTTTTTGGTTGGCAAACACCCCGGCTTGTTGTGCCGCATTCTCGGCACCATTGGTTCCTCGATTTTTTTGCTCGGCGTCTATCTCTCCAGCCTCATCATGATGACGGGCATCCACCCGATCCTCATCCTCCGCCGCCTGGTCGCGCTCCCGCCGGAGCTCTGGGAAAAGTATTATAATTACCGCCTCGCCCGCGCCAGCGAGCGCGGACGCCTCGACCTCGAGCAGAAACGCATGGAGCGCCAGGCGCGCAAACTCGAAAAGCAGCTTTCCAAAAAAGGCTACCCCGCCCCGCAGTCCGAACCCGCGGATGACGGCGACGAACTCAACGGCGAGGGAGAATCCCCCGCCGTCAACCGCCCCGCGCCCAAGGTCATCGACACCTCCGTCGCCACGCCGAAAAAACCCGACGCGAAGAAAAAGGACAAGCTCGTCCCGCAGGAGCCGCGGCATTTCGACGATTACATCCTGCCCGGCATCGATCTCCTCGCGCCGGCCGAGACCCAGGGCCGCACCGCCGTGGACCCCGAGGAACTCATCAAAATCCAGGCGACCGTCATCGAGACGCTCGCGCAATTCGGCATCAGCGTCGAGCCGGGCGACATCACGAAAGGCCCGACCATCACCCGCTACGAGGTCTACCCCGCCAAGGGCGTGCGCGTTGACCGCATCGTGAGCCTCGAGCGCGACATCGCCCGCGCCACGCGCGCCGAGCGCATCAACATCCTCGCCCCCATCCCCGGCAAGGACACCGTCGGCATCGAGATCGCCAACAGCCGCAAGGTGAAGGTCACCCTCCGCGAATTGCTCGAGTCCGAGGATTGGGCGCAGAGCACCGCCTCCATCCCGCTCGCGCTCGGCAAGGACGTCTACGGCAAGACCATCATCGGCGACCTCGCCGCCATGCCCCATTGCCTCATCGCCGGCACCACCGGCAGCGGCAAGAGCGTTTGCATCAACTCGATCATCGCGAGCATGCTCTACCGTTTCACGCCCGAGGAAATCCGCTTCATCATGATCGACCCCAAGGTTGTCGAGATGCAGACCTACAACTCCCTCCCGCATCTCGTGATCCCCGTCGTGACCGATGCGAAAAAAGTCCTCCTCGCCCTCCGTTGGGTGATCGATGAAATGGAAACGCGCTACCGCATTTTCGCAAAGACCGGCGTGCGCAACATCACCAGCTTCAACGCCCGCCCCCAGCCGAAATCGCAAGCCGAGCTCGACGCGCTAAACAAGGCCAAGGCCCCCGCCAAGCCCGCGCCGGAGGAAGTCATCAATTTCGACGAAAAATCCGACGACGAACTTTTCACCGACGATGTCCCCGAGCCCGATCTCGGGCCCATCCGCGTCCCGCGCGACGAGGAGATCATCGTGCCCGAGAAAATGCCCTACATCGTGGTCATCGTCGACGAGCTCGCCGATTTGATGCAAACCTCCTCCGCGGACGTCGAGGTCGCCATTGGCCGCATCGCGCAAAAAGCGCGCGCCGCCGGCATCCACATGATCCTCGCCACGCAGACCCCGCGCGCCGACGTCATTACCGGCGTCATCAAGGCGAACATCCCGAGCCGCATCGCCTTCCAGGTCGCCAGCGGCCTCGATTCGCGCATCATCCTCGATGAAAAAGGGGCCGAGCGTCTCCTCGGCCACGGCGACATGCTCTACCTCCCGCCGGCCACCTCGCGCCTCACCCGCGCGCAGGGGGCGTTTGTCACGGACGACGAAATCCGCGAGATCGTCTCCTTCGTTTCCAAGCAGGGCACGCCCGCGTTCGAGGCCTCCATCCACGAAAAAATGCAGGCCTCC
>DASZPK010000754.1:0-1753 GCA_035550335.1 Chthoniobacteraceae bacterium
AGCGCCGCGCGCAATTCCACCGCGATATACTCAGCCGAAATTTGGTCCTCGATCGCCTTCTTCGCCGCTGCGCAATAGCGCTCCGCATTTTGCAGGCAGGCCTGGTGACGCGCATTGATCGCGATGCTCGCGTCGCGGTGCGCGACGCCGCCCCCCATCACCCGCTCGAAAATCGCGTCCGCCAGTTGTTCCATTCCTTCGCCCGACTTGCAGGAAATACGCACGCCTCCGATGTCCTTCCACGAGACATGCTCTCCCAGGTCGCACTTGTTTAACACCGTGATCTCCTTGTACGCGTCTTCGCGCCGGGGGTTCGATTCCTTTTCGCTCGCATCGAAGATCCGCAGCGCCAAATCCGCCCGCTCCACCTGCGTGCGCGTACGCTCGATTCCCTGGCGCTCAATTTCATCCTGGGTTTCGCGCACGCCGGCGGTATCGATGAGCCGCAGCGGTATGCCGCGCAGGTTGACCACCTCCTCGACTGTGTCGCGGGTGGTGCCGGGCTGTTCGCTCACGATGGCGCGCTCGTAGCCGAGCAGCAAATTCAGCAAACTCGACTTCCCCACATTCGGCGCCCCGTAAATGACCGTCCGCACCCCCTCGCGCAGGATTTTCCCCTGGTCCGCCGTCCGCAGCAGCGCCGCCACCTGTTCGCTGACAATGTTTAACTTCCCCACCAGCGCCGCACCGGTATCCGGGTCAATGTCCTCCTCCGGGAAATCGATATACGCTTCCACATGCGCGAGAATTGCGAGCAACTCCTCCCTCAGTTCCCGCACCTTCGCGCCCAACCGCCCCTCAAGCTGCTCCGTAGCCGCGCGTAGCGCGAGGTCAGTCTGCGCGCGTATCAGGTCGATTACTGCTTCGGCTTGTGTGAGGTCCATCTTCCCGTTGAGGAAAGCCCGTTGCGTGAACTCCCCCGGCTCCGCCGAGCGCGCACCGTGCGCCAGCAACAATTGCAAAATCCGCCGCGTCACCAGGATGCCGCCATGGCACGCAATCTCCACCACCTCCTCCCCCGTATAACTTCCCGGCGCGCGAAAAACCGTTGCCAGCACCTCATCCACCGCAGCGCCATTTTCATCCACGATCCGCCCGAAATGCTGCACGCGCGCCTCCGCTTCCGCGAGCGTCGTCTTCCCGCGAAAAACCCCGTCCGCCACCGCGACCGCCCGCTCCCCGCTCAATCGCAAAAGCGCAATCGCCCCTTCGCCAAATGGCGTGCTGATCGCGGCAATCGTGTCGTTCATTGCTTCTTATGTGTTTCGCAATGCCCGCACTGCTTCATTACTTCCCCAGCAGCTTCTTCAACTCCACAACAAACCGCTCATTCTGCGCCGCCGTGCCCACGGAAACGCGCACCCACTCGGGGAGCTTGTAACTCGACATGTCTCTGATTATAATGCCGACCTTCAGCAGTTGTTTAAATAGCTGCGTCC
The DNA here is from genome assembly GCA_035550335.1 of Chthoniobacteraceae bacterium. Classification (GTDB taxonomy): domain Bacteria; phylum Verrucomicrobiota; class Verrucomicrobiia; order Chthoniobacterales; family Chthoniobacteraceae; genus DASZPK01. Next base: position 1,440 of record DASZPK010000754.1, read on the forward strand.
CGTTGCCCACCTTCACCAGCACGAAGTTCGCGTGGCTTGGGATGTACTCGAGGCCGAGCGCGGCGAATTGCGCCTGCAGGTAATCGCGGCCCTGCCATGTGAGTTCGCGGGTTTTTTGCTGGTGCTCCTCGTCGGCGAGGCCGGCGAGCGCGGCTTCCTGGGCGATGCCGTTTACGTTGAAGGGCTGGCGGGTTTTTTGCAGGACCTCGATGAGCTCCGGCGCGGCGATGCCGTAGCCGATGCGGAGGTTGGCGAGGCCCTGGATTTTTGAGAAGGTGCGGAGCACGATCACGTTCTGGCGGCCTTCGCGCACG
>DASZPK010000755.1:0-15320 GCA_035550335.1 Chthoniobacteraceae bacterium
GCCCGGCCCGCTCTCCGCTGGGTGGATCGGAATGATCGGCATGATTTTCCTGTTCCATTTCGGTTTTGTGAAAGGGCTCGCGCTTTACTGGCAATGGAACGGCATTTGCGCCGGGCCGCTCATGCGCATGCCGGTGGCCGCGAACTCGGTAGGCGATTTTTGGGGCAAACGCTGGAACTCCGCATTCCGCGACCTTTCCTTTGGTCTGATGTTCAACTCATTCCGCAAGTGGTGCGGAACGCGCGGCGCGACGTTGCTCACCTTTTTCATCTCCGGCTTGATCCACGAATTGGTGATCACCCTCCCCGCAGGCGGCGGCTACGGATTGCCCACCGCCTATTTCACCCTGCAAGGCGCGGGGCTACTCTGCGAACATTCGCACCCCGCGCGCGGCTGGCTGCGGAGCGCATTGCACGGGCGGCTCTTTGCGTGGCTCATCGTCGCCGGGCCCGCTTTCGCGCTTTTCCCGCCGCCGTTCGTGCAGCGGGTCATCGTTCCATTCATGCAGGCAATCGGCGCGTTGCCAGGAGGACATTTGTGATGAGCGGCTTATGAAACAGGCATTCGTAGCAACAATCTTCGGCTGGCTGGCGGGCCTGGCGGTCTTGAGCGTCACCATTTTCAAGGAAGCAGGTTTGGATGCATCTGATTTTTACATTTTGGTCTGGAGCGCGGTCGTGGTTTTCCCCACATGCATACCGATAGCCGCGCTTCTTTTGCGCCTGCTTTCGCCTGCCTCGCCGCTTCGGAAGCCTTGGCTGGCCGCCATAATCGGCGCCACTGCCGGTCCAGTGGGTTTGTTGGTCTGGCTTGTACACTTCCCAGCCAGCGTGAGCGAATTTATCATATTTTTGGAAAGCGGATTTGCGATGGCGGCATCGTTGACCGGCGCGGTATTCGCCTTTTCGCTCGCGTGGATGAAAAGAATCCCTAAGCCAGATTTATGAAACCCCTATTCGACACATTGTTAAACCTCGCCCTCTGGCTCGCCGGAATCGGCCATTTCTGCATCCTCATCGCCAGCTTCCAAATGCCCTTCCGGCTCGGGTGGCCGGAGGACCTCGCCAAGCTGCGCGAGTTCAACCGCAAAATCATCTGGGTCTCGGGCGCATTCATCGTGCTCACGATCATTGCCTTCGGCACGCTCACGCTGGCGCTGCATGAGGAGCTGATGCGAGGGGACCGCGCCGCGCTGGGGCTGGCGGCGTTCATCGCGGTGTTCTGGACCTTCCGCGTGCTGGTGGATTTCTTCTACTTCAAGCACGCCGGGTGGCCGAAGGGGCCTCAATTTGTGCTCGGCCACATCCTGCTCACGGCGCTTTTCATCGCCCTCGCCGGGACGTATTGGGCGGCCCTGCTGCGGCATCTGTTGCCTACGTGACGAGTTTGTAGGAATTTTCCCTACAAAAATCTTTTGCAAAAGGCCGGTCTTTCGGCTAGAACGGTATTGTAGTTTACCGCCACCCTACTCTCTCCTATGAATGACTCAGCGCCCCTGCTGCAGATTGAACAGGAAATTCTCCGGTCACTGACTGGTTTCAACCAGCCGCCCGACCTGCCCGAGATCGCCGAAAAACTTGGCATCACCACCAACGCCGGCCAGATCAAGCTTTCGTATTATGTGGACCATCTCGAGCAGGATGGCTTCATGAAATACAACCGCGCCTGGCTGCACAGCCACGTGTACGACGAGCGCGCCATCGGCTGGAACCTGACCTCCAAGGGCAGGAGCTACCTTGCCGAGCAAGCGCAATACGGGCTCTCGTAATCGGGCTCTCGTTAATTCCCGCTTGGTCCGAAAAATCGGCTGCCACCGGCGATCATGCAGCACCGCTTGAAGTTGTTACTTTCACGAGCAACCACACTCAAACCGCGCACCCATTAACCCAAGGCAAATCGACCCCATGAAACTCACACCCATTTGCATCTCCCTGTTCCTCGGCGCCACAACCCTCATGGCGCAACAGCCATCCACCGTCCACAACCTCACCCTGGATGTCGAAAATCAGGGCGCCGGCGGCGCTTCCAAATCCACCAACGGCACCACACAAAATAACAATAACAACAATAACAATAATACCACTTACACGACCACCTCGAGCCAGACGCACAACCATGCGACCACGCTGGGGGTTACGATTCGCAGCCTGGACAAGGTTCAAGACCAGGTGAAGGTGGAATGGTGGTTCTTTGGCCGCAAAATGCAGAACTATCGCCCCGGCAAGGAAACTGTATTTGACTCGGGAACGAAGGAGGTAACACTCGCGCCGACCGGTTCGTCGGTATTTACCATCACTTCCAAAGTCGCGCAGACAACCCGCTCAACCCAGACCACGACGACCAATAACAACAATAACAATAACCGGAACGGGCGAAATACCAATAACAACGTGACAACCAATACCACGGAGACCCAGTCCGGCACGGAAATTTCCGGGTGGGTTGTGAGGATCTGGGTCGACGGAAAGATTTACGAGGCGAAAGGCTCGGAATTCAAATACGAGGATGCGGCGAAGGACCCGGATAAATTCGCGCAGTTGAAGGCGGGCAAGGAAGTCCAGTGGTGATCGTCAACATTCCCGGGAGCGGAAACATACCATGAAAAAAGCATTCGTTTTTCTTTCTCTTGTGCTGGCGTTTGGCGGGCAGGCGATGATGGCCCAACTTCCTGTCGCGGGAGCGCCAAGCATCCTGCTGGATGTGCAAAACAAAGCGGCTGGCGGCGCGGGCACGGCTTCCACGAGCGGGGGAGTCGGTTATGCCCCCACTACCAATAACACCAGCGCCCAGGTATCGAGCGCCGGGTCGAGCGCCACCATGAAGCACTCGACGAGGCTCGAGATCAAGGTCAGCAGCATTAACCGCACGCCGGCCGATATCCAGGTGGAATGGTATTTTTTCGCAAAGGATGTGAAGAATTACCACACGGTGAAGGAATATGTGATCGATTCGGGAAACAAGGCGATGACCCTGAAGCCCTCGGACAGCGAGACATTTGAGGAGGTCTCGAAGGAAGTGGAAACGAAACGTGTGTCGAGTTTCACGACGACGACGTCGAACCCGGGCAGCACCACGGCCCAGACGAGCTACTCGTCGTATGATGCGCAGGGCGGAACCACGATTTCCGGGTGGGTGGTGCGGGTGCTTTACAACGGCCAGGTAATCGCCGCGCGCGGCTCGGAATTCAAATATGAGGACGCGGCGAAGAGCCCGACTAAATTCGAGGCGCTGAAGGCCGGACGCGCCCAGTAAGGCACGCGCTACTTTGGGGCCGGGGCTTGTTTGTTTAACAAGCGTAGCAGGAACTTCTTGCCGTAGACCTTGTTTCGTTCGCGTATAATGCTTTCCTCGAAGGTGCCGTCGATGTCGAGTTCGGGAATGGCGGTGATTACTTTTCCCTCGTCGGGATGGAGGACCACCCACGCCACGGCCTGCTTCAATTCGTCCGCGGAGATGGTTTTCTTGAGCTGGTCGAACACGATGATCGGCATGACGGATTCGAGACGGTCCTGCGCAATATCAGTATCGGAGCAGACGGAGAGGAGATTGCGCACGCGCTGGTCGATGACGGGGTCGTTGCCCGGCGCCCAATTGGCGAGCTTGGCTTGGATCGCGTCGAGGCGTTTCTTTGAGTCGTCGTCCAAGTCGTTGAAATTGGGCGCGAAAGGCCCCATGTCGCCATCGTCGGGGTAATCGGCGAGGTCGTCGTAGGTGATGGCATTGATTTCGGCATCGGTGATGCGCTGCCATTGCGCGGGCGCGGCGAGGAGGTCGATGCCCGGGCGCGGGGTGAGGCGATCGGTGCGCCATGCCGCGCAGCCGACACCGGTCCATGCCGCGAGCGCGACCAGCACCCAGGCTTTCGATGCACCGCTCATTTTCTGGCCGGTGTCCCAGCGGAACATTTTCGCGCCGGCGAGGCAGGCGGCGAGGCCGATGACGGTGAGAGCGAGCAGGGCGAATCTTCCCTCGGCAAGGCCGTTGCGGCCCGGCTGGATGCATGTCTGCAAGGCCTCCACGGCGTAGCGTCCCGGGAGGAAACCGGCCACGTTTTGCGCCCAGACGGGGAGAGTCGAGAGCGGCACGCCCACACCGCCGATCATGATCATCGGGAGAAAAACGGCCTGCCCGAGCGCCTGCACGGCGGGCACGGAATCGGCAACCATGGCAATGATCAGCCCCAGCCCGAGAAATGAGAAGCAGACGAATGTGAAGGCGATGAGCAATTGCGCCGGGTGCGCAGGCATCGGCGTGCGGTAGATGCACCAGGCGAGCGCGATTTGCAACAGGACGCCAAGCAGGACGATGATATATCGCGCCACCATCGCGCTGAGGATGAGCCCCGCAGTGGCGGTGGGCAGGAGGCGGTACCTGCGCCAGACCCCGCGCTCGCGCTCATTGACCATCGTGGTCGGCATGCCGAAGCACGCGCCGCCGAGGATCGTGATCGTGATCAACTGTCCCATCTCGCGCACCAGCGGCGGCACGCTGCTGCGGAACACACTGCCGAAGGCGAGCAGGAAAAAAATCGGGACGAGGTATCCGTAAACCATCGCCTGCCGGCTGCGGAGATTCAGCCGGAGGGTGAGGAGCAGATGGCGAAGCAGGGCGTTCATTTGTTAAACATCGTTAATCCCGCAGGCTGCTCCCCGTCAGCTCTATGAAGACATCCTCCAGCGACGGCCGGGTGACCTGCATGTCGAGCAGCTCGTTCTTCGCGGCGTCGAGGAATTGCGCAATCTCCACGACAGCGCGCCCGATGTTTTGCGTTTTGATCCGCGTGCCATCGCCTTCGCCCGATTCCGCGCTGGCAACGGAGGGGAGGCGTCGTAATGCGTCGAGATCCACGGGCTGCGCGGTGCGCAGGGCGATGCGCGGGACCGCCTTCGATTGCGCGATCAACTCCTCCGGCTTGCCGCTGGCAATGATGCGTCCGTGGTCGATGATCGCGATGCGGTCGCAAAGCTGGTGCGCCTCCTCGATGTAATGCGTGGTGAGGAGCACCGTGAGCCCTTCCTCCCGCATTTTCAAAATCGACTGGTGCAACTCGCGGCGGGATTGCGGGTCGAGGCCCGCGGTCGGCTCGTCGAGGAAAAGGATTTCAGGCGAATTCACGAACGCCAGCGCGAGCGCCAGCCGTTGTTTCTGGCCGCCGGAGAGCGATTCAAAACGGGCATCTGCTTTTTCGCCGAGGGAAAAACGTGCGATCAGGCCGCCGATGTCCGCCCGTTTTTCGTAAAACGCGCCGAACAACTCGAGCGCCTCGCGCGGGGTGATCTGGTCCTGGAGCGCGGTGGATTGGAGCACCGCGCCGATGCGCTGTTTCACCGCCTCGCGCCCCGACGCGGCGTCGATGCCGCAGAGCGAGACGGAACCGCCGTCGGGCTGGCGGAGGCCGATGATGCATTCGAGCGTGGAGGTCTTGCCCGCGCCGTTGGGGCCGAGCAGGCCGAAGATTTCACCCTCGGCGACCTCGAGGCTCACCCCGCGCACGGCCTCGACGTTGCCGTAACGTTTCACGAGATCACGAAGGATGATTTTGCCTGCCATCTTGGGTGAACGTAGTAAAACTCAAGGCGTGCGGAACTCAAGCGCGATCCTGCGCGCTCGCGCCCGCGCCCGTGTACAATTGGTTTGCCGCTGTTTTTGGGACATGGTTACATGCAGACCATGGTCGAAGAGGAAATCCAGGTCGCCGAGGATATCCAGGCCGCAAAGCAGCAGGCGGGATTCACGGCCCTCGTGACGCCGCAGGTCCGTGAGCGGGTCACCGTCGGCCCGCCCAGCGCGTGGATTGCGAAAAGGGAGGTGGACGAATCGTTCCGCGATCCCGGCGGGAACAGCATCCTCCTGATCGACAACCAGCACCTTGCCGCGGGCAACGAGCATTATCATCGCAGCGTGCGCCGGCTGGAGACGATGCAGGCGGTGAACGAGCAGGCGCAGTGGAAGCTCGATTTCGACCCGCGCACGCAGCAAGTGGTCATCCATTCGCTGGCGGTGGTGCGCGACGGCACGCGGGTGGATTACGCGCAGGCCGAGCGGTTGCGCATGCTCCAGCGCGAAGGGGAGCTGGAAAATCTGGTCATCAGCGGCAATATCACGGTCGTCGTGCTGCTCGAGGATGTGCGCGTGGGGGATTTGATCGACGCGAGTTACACCGTGCGCACCACCCGGCGTTTCCTCGCGAAGCGCATGTGGTTTTTCGTCACCATTCCGCCGTGGATTGCGGTGCGCGATTTTCGCGCGAGCATCCGTTTCCCGGCCGGCGACCCCATGCGCTGGAAGAGCAACGACGAAAAATTCGCGCCGCAAATCCACGAGGCGGACGGCATGATCGAATGGAGCTGGCGCCGCGAAAAAACACAAAGCCTCACTCCCGAGGCGCGCACGCCGCCCGGCCACATCCCGGGCACATGGCTGCAGGTTTCCAATTGCGAATCATGGGCGGAAGTCGCGGCGGCCACCACCGCGGCATGGAAAGAGGAGGCGAACGATGCCACGCTGCAAAAACTGGCCGCGGAGATCACCGCCGCATGCGCCACCCCTGCGGAGCGCGCGGCGCGGGCGATCGCGATGGTGCAGGACGACATCCGCTACCTGAGCGTGAACGAGGATCTTGGCGGGCAGATTCCGTCGCCGCCGGCGATGGTGCTCCAGCGGCGGTACGGCGACTGCAAGGACAAATCGTTCCTGCTTGCCCACCTGCTGCGCCTGTTGGGCATCGCCGCCTCCCCGGTGCTCGTGAACACCTTCTGGCGCGACACCCTCGGCCAGTTCCTGCCCGCCGGGTCGTTGTTCAACCACGCCATCCTGCAATACCAGCTCGAGGGGCGGCAGCACTGGGCGGATTCCACCATCCCGCTGCAGGGAGGAGGCGCGGTGCGGCTCGTGCCCGATTACAAGCTCGGGCTGCCGTTGCGCGCCGGGGTGGCCGGGCTGGAGCCGATCGCGCAGCCCGCGGAGCGGAACGACCGCTACATTTTGAACGAGGAATTCGTCCTCGACAGCAGGCCGGGCCAGGATTGCACGCTGCAGGTCACCCTCCGGGCCAGCGGGTGGAACGCGGAGGATCTGCGCCGGCGTTTCGCGCAGGCCGGCCAGCGGCAGGTCGAGCAGGAGCGGGAGAAGTTTTACAAGCGTTTTTTTCCCAACATCCACCGGATGCAGCCCCTCCAATACCACGACGACCGGGACGCCAATGAGTTCACGATCGCCGAGCTTTATCAATTCAGCGACGTCCTTCTCCCCGCGCCAAACCGGCGCCGGTGCATCTTCCGCTACGGCTCGCACCTTGCGCAATCCGTGCTGGCGCTGCCCGACACCGCGAAGCGCCGCCAGCCGATGACATTCATGCACCCGTGCAATGTGGAGCACCGCATCGAGATGATCATCCCGGAATCGATGGGCCAGATCATGCCCAAAACAATTCGCAAAACGCCCGAGTACCATTTTTCGCGCGAGTGCCGGAAATCGTTCAATCGTTTCGCGGTGACCTACGCGGTTTACACGCTTGCGGACCGGATCATCCCGGAGCGGTTCGAGCAGCACAGAAAGACGGTCAGCGACCTCTGGCCGGAGACCAATTTCCAACTCCAATTCCCCGTGGGCCTCCCCGCGCCGCCGCGCAAACAGCCGCTGGATGGCAATCTGCTGCCCGCGTTCCCGCGCAAGAGCGCTTCGCCGTTCCAGCCCAGGGGGATGTTCAAGACCCCGCCGAAATCGCCGCAATTCAACAAACAGGAACCCGCGCACGGAGAGGAAGGGCCGTTGCCGCCCAGGCGCAGGCGCAAGGCAAAACCAGTGCGCGTGGTCGACCCCGGCCTAAAACGCAAGCGGCTGATCATCGGCCTCGTCATAGCCGGGCTGGTGATCGTGTGGGCGGTGCTGGCGTGGTTGCTATTCAGGGCGTGACCGAGCCAAAAAAATCCTTCCAGAATGGTCGTCCGCAGTGCTAATGGTGCCTCATGAAAACAACTCAAGCAGGAATCTTGCATGGATACCGCGGCGCATTGGCCGCGCTCTTTGCGCTGGCGATGTTGTTCGCGCTCGCTCCGAATGCGGACGCGCACGCGCATCTCGTGAAATCGGCGCCGGAAAAGGAGGCGGTGCTGACCAAGGCGCCTGCCCGGATCGACCTTTGGTTTAACGAGCTGCTCGAAGATGGCTTCAATACCATCCTGGTGTATCCCAAGTCGGAGCTCGGCAAGGAAAAGCCATCCGACTTCACCGATGGAAAGGTGACGGTTGATCCCAAGGACCGCACGCATCTCACGGTCAAGCTCAAGGCGCTCGCACCGGGTGAATATGTCGTGGATTGGCGCGTGCTTTCGCGCGACGGCCACAGCGCGCCGGGGCGGATCACGTTTACCGTTGGGAAATAGCGGGCGCATGGATGGAGCACGCCGCCCTTCACGCGTTATTGTATATCGGGTTGATCGTGGCCATGGGCGGCCCGGTGGCGATGCTGTGGCTTTTTGCTCCTTCGGCGCGCCTGGCTGAAAATGCGACCCAACGCGACGTCCTGTTGCGCTCACTGGAAACAAGCGTGACGCGCTGGACAGTATGCGGCGCGCTTGCCGCGGCATTCGCGATGTTCGCCGATTTTTTTGTGGCGGTGGCGGAATTGAATGGGCGCACGATTTTTGGAGGGGCGGATTTGTCCGAGGTGCAACGGTTCGCGTTCCATACCACGGTGGGCCGGCTGGGAGCCGCCACGCTCGCGCTGCTCTTGCTTACCGCGGGCGCGGCGCTGCTGCGCGGGACATGGCGGTGGTGGCTGGTCGGCGCGCTTGCCTTCGCGTCCATCGCGCTCACGGGCGACGTGAGCCACGCAGCGGCGCTCCCGGGGAGGAGCCCGGTGCCGGTCGGCGCGCAGATTGCACACATCACCGCCGCGGCGCTCTGGATGGGCGTGCTGCTGCACATTTTTTTCGCGCGGCGTTTTTTGCTGGCGACGCCGGAAGGGCGCCCCGTGGCGATGCTCGCCACGGTCGTGGGGCGGTTCTCGCCGCTGGCGCTCGCCACCACCGCGCTGCTCGGCATCACGGGCATTGTTGCGGCGTGGCGCTATCTTTACGGGCCCGACATGGTGATTCATTCGCCCTACGGTTTGACATTGTTCGTCAAGCTCGCGCTGCTCACACCCGCCATTTACGCGGGGTTCATCAATTTCCGGCGCATCGGTCCCGCGCTTGCGCGGCTCGCGGGTGAAAAGGCGGCCACCGGCTCGGCGGAGGCGCGCGGCGTTTTCTCGCGCTTTTCGCGCACACTGGAGCTGGAGGTTACTGCCGGTCTGCTCGTGATCACGGTCGCGGGCATCCTCGGCTCGGTGTCGCCGCCTGGCGAGGACGGCTCGTACCGCCTCACCGACGCGCAGGCGCGCGTGTTCCTCAAGCCGCACCTGCCGCAGACGAACATCGCGGGCTGGGAATTGCCGGACGACCCGCTGACGCCGGCGCCGCACGAGCTGCGCTACGCCGAATTCACGCACAACTGGTCGGGGCTCATGGTCTGCCTGATGGGGGCCGCGTGGCTCGCGCTGAGCGCGGGAGGGAACGCGGCGAAATGGGCCCAGCGCGCCTTCCCGCTGGTGCTGCTGCTGTTCGGGATGTTCATCGCGCTAGCGGCCAACCCGGACCTCTGGATTTTACATCGTTATACGATATTGGGAGCCATTGCGGATCCGATCCTGTTCGAGCACCAGCTCGGGGGAATCATTGTTTTCATCCTCGCATGGCTTACGTGGCGCGACCGGAAGACGCCGGCGGAAAAACAGCCGCTCGGCTACCCGCTCCCGGTCATCATGATCATCGGCAGCCTGCTGTTGCTCGGCCATGCCCACACCGTCGCGAGCGTGCCGGACGACCTCACAAACCTGATCAACACGCAGCATGCGGTATTCGGCTCGCTCGGGTTGTTCGCCGGGACGACGCGGCTGCTGATGCTGCGCGGCCTGGTGCCGGCGCGAGCGGCGCGGTTCGTCTGGCCGTCGTTCGTGTTCGCGCTGGGAGTGTACATGGCGTTCTTTTACCGAGAGCTTGTTTAAACATGCGTTTCAAGCTCGCCGCGGTCCTGTTTTTGTTCCTGTTTGCGGCGGGCGGGGGTATAAATGCCGCCGGTTTGAAAAAGAGCATCCCCGAAATTGCGCGCTGCCGTCAGCTCATCGTGGTGACCACCGCGGGCTGGGAAACCTCCGTCGCGCGGGTGAATTGTTATGAACGCGAGGCTGGCGGCCCATGGCGGATGGTGGAGCGGACTTTCCCCGCCGTGGTCGGGAGGAACGGCATGGCATGGGGCATCGGCCTCCATGGCGCGGCTCCCGCGGACGCCCCGGTCAAACGCGAAGGGGACAGCCGCGCGCCCGCGGGCGTGTTTCGCCTCAACGAAATCTTCGGCTTCGCGACACCCGCCGCGTCGGGCATCACCCGTTTTCCGTATGTGCAGCTCACGGCGACGAGCGAAGGCATCGATGACAGCCGCTCGCGCTATTACAACCGCGTGATCGATGCCTCGCGCATCAAGGACAGGGACTGGGCGACCTCGGAAACCATGAAGACTCCCTCGGGCGCGTATCGCTGGGGCGTCTTCGTCGAGCATAACTGGGACCGGCAGCCCGGCGCCGGTTCCTGCATTTTCATCCATCGCTGGCAGGGGCAGGAACGCGGCACCTCCGGCTGCACGGGCATGCCGCCGTCCTCATTGCTTGGATTGATTCGTTGGCTCGACGCATCGAAGCAGCCGCTGCTCGTGCAGTTGCCGGCGCGCGAATATGAGAGGCTGAAAGCCCGGTGGGGTTTGCCGTGAATGCGCCGCCCCCTGTAAAAATGACAAAGTTGTCATGCAACAAAACGTGCGGTTTGAGTGTTTCAATGATTAAATCAAAAAACCGCCGTTTGATTACCTATCGATCCATCCAAAACGCGACCTGCCGGGTCCGCGCCGCCGGCGCCATCGCGCTGACAGCCGCGGCGTTGATGGCCGCATTTCCCCGCGCGGAGGCGCAGAGCACGCAAATCTTTCGCTACCATCGCAACGACATTCTTGGCACCTCGTTCGATTTGCAAGTCGCGGCCTCCGATGAAAAACAGGCCGACGCGGTGGAAGCGACGGCGCTGGATGAGATCGAGCGGCTGCGCAAGATACTGAGCACTTACGACCCGGCGAGTGACATCAGCCGCGTCAATGCCACGAACGACCCGGTCGCATGCCCGCCGGAATTGATCCAGGTCCTCGGTTATTACGACTGGTGGAACGCGAAATCGAAAGGCGCTTACAACGGCCATCTCGGCGAGTTGATCGCGACATGGAAGGCCGCCGAGAAAGCCGGTGCGCTGCCGGATGCCGCCACGCTGCAGCCTATCGTGCAGAGGCTCGCGCAGCCGGGATGGAAGATCGACCCGGCGGCGCATACCGTGGCGCGGCTTACATCACAACCGTTAAACATCGACTCGCTCGGGAAAGGTTATATCATCAGCCAGGCGGTCGTCGCGGTGAAGGCGAAGCTGCCGGCCATCCCGGGGTTTTTGTTAAACATCGGCGGTGATTTGTTTGCGAGCGGGCACCCTTCGCCCGGCGCGGCGTGGCTCATCAGCGTGGCCAATCCCGCCCGGAGCGAGGACAATGCACCACCGCTCACGCAATTGCGGCTCGTGGACCGGGCTGTCTCCACCAGCGCGGCCTATGAGCGGGGTTATAACATCGGCGGGAAACATTACTCGCATATCTTCGACCCCCGCACGGGCTGGCCCGCGGAGGGCTCCGCAAGCGCCACGGTGATCGCGCCTTTCAGCTCCAGTTCCAACGCGCTCGCCACCACGCTTTGCGTGCTCAAGCCCGATGAGGGATTGCAACTCGCCGCGCAGGTGCAGGGGATGGAATGCCTCATCATCGGCCAGGACGGCCAGCAGTACCGCAGCCCGCATTTCGCCAGTTACGAAGTTCGGCAGGCTCAACCCCAGGCGAGCGCCACGCCTGCAGCCTCCGGCGGGCAGCCGCCCGCAAAGGCCGGCCTCTGGCCCAATGGATACGAAGTTACCCTCGCCATCAGCTTGAAGGTTCCGGCGGAGCCAAACTTCAGGCATCTCAAGCGGCCATTCATGGCAGTGTGGGTTACGGATGCGAACGGCAAAGCCGTGCGCACCATCGCGGTGTGGGGAAATCAGCGGAAGTATCTGCCCGAGCTGCACGAATGGTGGAAGGTGGCGAAGGACGACCCGGATTGGGCGGCCACCGTGACGCGCGCCACGCGTTCGGCGGGACATTACCGCCTGGATTGGGATGGGATGGATGACCACGGCGCGCCGCTGCCGCCGGGCACATATACCATCATCCAGGAAGTCAACCGCGAGTTCGGCGATTATGTGATCAAAAAAGGGACGATCGTCTGCGGCAAGGACCCGGCGAAGGGAAGCATACCCGCCTCATCGGAGTTCGACCAGACGGACATCACTTATGGCCCGCCCCCGGCGCCTTCAGCGCCATGAGCACCGGTTCCGCACACCATCGCCGGTTGCTGCTGCGCGTCTGGGCGCGCAACATTCACATTTATATCTCGATGCTTGGGTTGCTGGCGGTGATGTTTTTTTCCGTCACCGGCATCATGCTCAATCACAGCGACTGGTTCGACCTCAACGATCCGCGCGTGACCAAAATGGAAGGCACGCTGCCCGCCGCGATGTTGAAAGAGCCCGACAAGCTGGCGGTGGTGGAGAAACTGCGCAAGGACATGGGGGCGACCGGGGCGCTCGATTCGTTTGACGTGGACGAAGGCACGCTCGAAGTGGTGTTCAAATCGCCGGGACGCCGCACGGAGGCGAGCATCGACCGCGTGAGCGGGCATGCGGAGGTGACCGTGGAAAACCACGGTTTCGGCGGGCGGATAGCCGAACTTCACCGGGGCACCGACGCGGGGCCGGCGTGGCGGCTCGTCATCGATATCACGGCAGTGCTGCTGCTCATCACATCGCTCACCGGGGTAACCCTTTGGTTTCTCATTCCCAAATGGCGTCCGCTCGGTTTTACCGCGCTGGCCATCTGCATCGCCGGATGCCTGATAGTCTATTTCCTGTTTGTGCCGTGAGCCTCCGCGTGGCTTGGCACCTATTACGGCCCGCAATGAAATGCGATCTTAGGACAGATGCTCCGAGACCAGCTTGGTCATCTCGAACATGGTCACCTGTTTTTTTCCGTTAAACACGGCTTGCAGAGCGTCGTCGGCGTTGATGAGTGTTTTTACCTTTTCGTCCTGGAGATTGTTTTTCTTGATATAATCCCAGAGTTTTGTGGTGAGTTGGGTGCGCGGCAATGGCTTGGAGCCCACGATCACCGCGAGTTTGTCGTCCGGTTGCACCGGTTTGAGGAAAGCGGCGTTGGGAGTTGGCATGGGCGACTTACGATATACAAACACGCGCAAACGGCAAGGGGCGGATAACAAGCAATGATTTAACTGCGTATAAAAATAATATTGACACTATCACAATAACTGCTTTAAGTGCCCTGATATGTCCATCTCCATCGCCACATTAAAAGAAGCCATCCATATCAAAGAATCCATCGCGAAGCTTGAGACTCAGCTCGCGAAAATTCTCGGTGGTAACCCGATCATCGCAGCACTCACCGGTTCCGAAGCGCCTGCAAAACGCGGCCGCCGCAAAATGAGCGCTGCCGCTCGCGCGCGGATTTCCGCCGCGCAGAAAGCCCGCTGGGCTGCCGCCGGCGCCAGGACCAAGACCGCCAAGCCGGGCCGCAAGAAACGGGGCAAGCTTTCCGCCGCGGGCCGCGCCCGTATCATTGCCGCGCAGAAAGCCCGCTGGGCGAAACAAGGCAAGGCTGCCAAGCCCGCCGCCGCGCCGCGCAAAAAGCGCAAGCTTTCCGCCGCAGGCCGCGCCCGCATCATCGCCGCCCAAAAGGCGCGTTGGGCTGCCGCGAAAGCCGGCAAATAAGCGCATCCACTTACTCGCAACTCCCGCGCAGGCAAGGAAGTTATGGCCGAAGACGAAGAGGAGATTGAGGATAACGTACTCAGGTTGATTGAAACCGCCCCCGGGAGATCCGGGGACGAGGTCACCTACGAGGATTCGCTGGCAGACCTCGGGTTTGACAAGCAGTCCCTCAAGGAACTGGCCTTCGCGATCAACAAGGACGAGTATTTCAAGCCGCTCGGCGTGGGGTTGATCCCTGACGACGTCGCGGATTGCGAGACCGTCGGCGAAGTGGTGGAACTCGTTAAAAAAGAGTTAAACAACGACGACATGCCCGCCCGCCGCAAGCGCCCCGGTCCCGGGAAATAACGCGCGGCCGTTTATCAGGCGGAGGTGGCTTCCTTCACAGCGCCGATCAGATCCGCGAAAGCGAAGGGTTTTTGCATGATCCTGTCGATGTTCAGGATTTTGTATTCCTTCTCCAGGTCGGCGGCGTACCCCGAGAGCAATATGATTTTGCCCGGGTAGCCGGTTTTGCGGAGATATTCTATCAACTCCAATCCCGACACCGCGGGCATGTTGCTGTCGGTGATGATGAGGTCGTATCGCGCCGGGTTGTCCTTGAGCAGGTCGAGGGCTGCCTGCCCATCGCTGGCGAGGTCCACGGAATGGCCTGCGCGTATCAGCACGGAGGAAACGAGGGAGGCGATTTCGTCCTCGTCGTCGGCAAGCAGGATATTAAGGTTCTTTGACGGCATAAAAATACAAATGGTGATTGGAAAAAATATATTCGATAGGATGGGAATGTCACCGGATTTTAACGCCGGATGCCCGAATCACGCGGCTGATGAGGGCTTGAAGCCCATTTTCCAGTAAATCGTCCCGATCTGCTCGAGCCAGCGGGCCTTGGTGAATCGGGTCTGCACCAAGCGGCCCCCGGCCTCGGCCATGGCTTTGCATTCATCGGGGGAATTGAAGGCGCGGTTTAGAGCGTCCGCGAGAAGTTGGGGCTGGAAAGGTTCGACGAGGAGGCCGGTTTCGCCGTGGGTGATGAGCTCGGGAAGCGCGCCGATCTTATGGGCGACCACCGCGCGGGCATTCGCCCACGATTCGAGCACGACCATGCCGAAGGGCTCCATCCAGATCGAAGGGACGATGGTGAACGCGGCGCCGGCCCACACCTCGCGCTGGCGGTCGGGCTTCAGGAAGCCGGTGAACGTCACATTCGAAAGATGGTGGCGCTCCGCGTACGCCCGGAGGTTGGGCAACTCGGGACCATCGCCCACGATCACAAGGCGTTTGTCAGCACGGTTGAGGAGGCGCCACGCATCAAGCAGGTGAATGACGCCTTTCTCCTCGGAAAGGCGGCCGATGAACATGGCGTGCCCGCCCGGCGCG
>DASZPK010000756.1:0-3114 GCA_035550335.1 Chthoniobacteraceae bacterium
AACAGCGCTATCAATGGGAAGCGCCGCCGGATTCGGTTTCCGATCCGAAGAGCGCTGAAATCGCCGCGCACGCCGGGCATCCGGCGGCGGGGCAGGGAGGGACGCATTGAAAATGTTCGGCACTCAAACAGGAAGCGGGCCGGTTCATCATCTCGGCGCGATGCAGACGCTCGATTTCCCAATGAAGCGTCATGCTCCCGGGGAAGAAATTGATTACGTGATCGTCGGCGTAGGTGCGGCGGGCGGTGTGCTGCTCCAGCGTCTCGCTCGCGCCGGATTCAAGGTCATCGGAATCGAAGCGGGGCCATTTTGGGACACTGAGCGGGATTGGGTGAGCGACGAAGCGGGTTCGCGCCAGCTCTATTGGCAGGATTTGCGAATCACCGGCGGAAAAAACCCGCTCGCCCTCGGCGAAAACAACAGCGGCAAAGGCGTGGGAGGCGGCACGGTGCATTGGGCGGCGTTCACGCCGCGCTTTCACCCCTCCGATTTCGAGGTTTACACGCGCGACGGCGTCGGCGCGGACTGGCCGATGTCTTACTGGGACCTCAAGCCCTATTACGAACTCATGGAACTCGAGATGCCGGTGGCCGGCCCCGCCTGGTTTCCATGGGGCGATCCGCACGGCTATGCGTTCGCGCCGCACCCGATGGGAGGCGTCGGCAATGCGCTCATCCGCGGCTGCACCAAGCTCGGCATCCGCGTGAGCGCCGGCGGACCGGTGGCGATCTTGAGCGGTTCGCGCGGCGACCGGCCGCATTGCATCTACCGCGGCTTCTGCATCCAGGGCTGCAAAGTCGGCGCCAAGGCGAGCACGCTCATTACGCACGTCCCCGATGCGCTCGCAAACGGCGCTGAAATCCGCGACCGCTGCATGGTCTCGCGGATTCATTACGACAAAAAAAGCAACCGGGTCACCGGCGTGAGTTATTTGAATGCGGAAGGCCGCGAGCGTTTTCAAAAAGCGAAGGCCGTCATCGTTTCCGGATACGCCATCGAAACGCCGCGCCTGCTGCTGAATTCCGCATGCGAGGGACACGAAAACGGCCTCGCCAATTCCAGCGACACCGTCGGGCGCTTCCTCATGGCGCAGGCGGGCAACGTCATCCTCGGGCGCTTCGATGAGCCGGTGCGCATGTACAAGGCCCCGCCCGCGCACGTGCTCTCGGAGGAGTTTTATGAAACCGACCCCAAACGCGATTTCGCGCGGGGCTTTGCGATCCAGACCGTCGCGCCGCTGCCCATCGCTTTCGCGAAGCAAATGATGGCCGCGCGCGGCTCATGGGGCTGGGGAATGCGGCGCGTAATGATGGATTACAACCATTGGTCCGCATTCGGCGTCCTCGGCGAGATTCTCCCCTGGCCGGATAACCGTGTCACATTGTCAAACGAGAAGGACCAGTTCGGCCTGCGAGTGGCGCATGTGAATTTCGACCTCCACGACAACGACAAAAAGTTGATCGCGTTCGGCGCCAGGAAAGTGGAGGAGGTGATGCGCGCCGCGGGCGCGGAGGAAGTCGTGCAGGAATCGCGCTACGCGCACCTCGTCGGTGCGGCCCGCATGGGAAAGGACCCCGCCACGAGCGTCGTGGACCAGTTCGGGCGCACCCACGACATCCCGAATCTCTTCGTATGCGACGGCAGCATTCTCCCGACGCAGGGCTCCGCCAACCCGGGCCTCACGATCCAGGCGCTCGCCGCGCGCACGGCCGATTATCTCATCTCGCAAGGCGCCGTGATTTTCAACTCCGACCGGCGCGACATGACGAAGCCGCCCGTGCGCAGGGAACTCTCCCCGCCCGGCACGCACGGCCCCGGCGTGCCGCGCCTGCAAAAACTCCAACCCACCACGCCATGAAAAAAGAAATCGGACGAAAAACCTGGGCCATTCCCGAGGGATACATCCCGGAATGGAGCAACGGCCCCGGGCCGGAAATGACAAGCCACGAAGCCTTCTGCATCCTCAATGCCACGGACGCGGAGGCGCATATCGAACTGACGATCTACTTCGCCGACCGCGAGCCGGCGGGCCCTTACCAATTCACCGTCGGCGCGCGCCGCACGAAGCACGTGCGTTTTAATGACCTCAAGGAACCGGAGCCGGTCCCCCGCGGCACCAGCTATGCGAGCGTGTTCGAGTCCGACGTGCCGGTCGTCATCCAGCACACGCGGCTGGATTCGCGCCAGCGCGAAAACGCGCTCATGACCACGATTGCCTATCCCGGCGGAGAATGAACGCGCCGCCGCCAGCTTTCACGCCATTCGCGCCGATCGAGCGCCACGGTGTGATCGGCGACCGCCGCACGGGCGCGCTCGTCGCGGCGGACGGAACGATCGATTGGTTTTGCGCGCCGGATTTTGATTGCGCGCCTGTCCTGGGCGCGCTGCTCGATCCGGAACGTGGCGGATTTTTTCGTGTTGGCACAAAGTCCGCGCGCTTCGGCCAACAGCGCTACGTGGAGAATACCGCCATCTTGATCACGACATGGCCGGAGGAGGGGATTGAGTTGGCCGACGTCATGGCATGGCCGGACGATGACCGGGCGAAAAAATTGCGCGACCAGCGGATCATCCTGCGCCGCTTGCGCGCGACCTCGGACGCGACCGTCCTTTTGGAACTGCGACCGCGCAGAAATTTCAAGGAGCCGCCTTCCCTGCCGCGCAATGCGGTTTTTCATTTTGACGACGGAGTTCTCGGCATGTGGGCCTCTTTTCCGGTCCATACCGGCGGCGGAGAAGTGCACGCGGAAATCCACATGCGCCCGCGGGACGAGCATTGGATTGCGCTCGGCTGGAATCTCAGCCCCGATGATTGGTCTGTTAAACATGCCGCCGAAGTTTTCGCTTCCACAAAAAAATATTGGGAGGACTGGTGTGGCGAACTGAAAATCGAAAACGGCGGCGAACGCACCGGGGCGCTCAAACGTTCCGCGCTCACCCTACAATTGCTCAGCGGCGCGCCGCACGATTCGGCGCTGGCCGCTCTCACCACGTCGCTGCCCGAACGCATCGGCGGCGACCGGAACTACGATTACCGCTGCGCCTGGGTGCGGGACGCCTCGCTCTCCCTGGCGATGCTCGCGCGGATGGGCAAGACGGACGCAGTGCAGCGCT